>JBOHYX010000351.1:0-3026 GCA_050738115.1 Rhodanobacteraceae bacterium | reverse complement strand
CCGGGATGGTGCGCGGCCTGCTGGAAGCCGCGGGTGCCACGGCATCGCGGCCGGAAGATCTCGATCCGCGGGCGGGGCTCACGGACGATGGCTACCAGCTCTCGGAAGTCCAGGCCAAGGAAATCCTGGAGATGCGCCTGCATCGGCTCACGGGCCTCGAGCAGGACAAGCTCACCGACGAGTACCGGCAGTTGCTGGACACCATCCACGGCCTGATCGCGATCCTCGAGGATCCCGACAAGCTGATGGCCGTGATCCGCGGCGAACTGGTCGAGATGAAGGAGCTGTACGGCGATGCACGCCGCACCGAGATCCTGCACACCCAGGAGGACCTCGAGACGCTGGATCTGATCGCGCAGGAGGACGTCGCTGTCACGCTTTCGCACGCGGGTTACGTGAAGCGCCAGTCGCTGGCGATCTATCGCGCGCAGAAGCGCGGCGGCAAGGGCCGCTCCGCGACCAGCATGAAGGACGAGGATTTCATCGAGAAACTCTGGATCGTCAACACCCATGACACGCTCTTGACCTTCACCAGCAACGGTCGCGTGTACTGGCTCGACGTGTACCGGATTCCCGAGGCCGGCCCCGGCGCGCGTGGTCGCCCCATCGTCAACCTGCTGCCGCTGGAGGCGGACGAGAAGGTGCAGGCGGTGCTGCCGGTGCGCGAGTACCGCGACGACAAGTTCGTCTTTTTCGCGACGCGGCGCGGTACCGTCAAGAAGACGCCGCTGACCGAATTCGAGTTCCAGTTGCAGAAGGGCAAACTCGCAATCGGGCTGGACGAAGGCGACGGCCTGGTCGAGGCCGAACTGACCGACGGCAACTACGACGTGCTGCTGTTCGCGTCCAACGGCAAGGCGGCGCGCTTTGCCGGCAGCGAAGTCCGCCCGATGGGCCGCACCGCGCACGGCGTGCGCGGAATGCGTCTTGGTGATGGCGTCGAGGTGGTCTCGATGATCGTCGTCGATGAGCACATGGAAACGGGTGCGTGCGACGTGCTCACGGCCACTGAGCGCGGCTACGGCAAGCGCACCCCGCTCGCGGATTTTCCCCGCAAGGGGCGGGGCTCGCAGGGCGTGATCGCGATCCGGTGTTCCGGGCGCAATGGCGCGCTGGTTGCGGCGGTCGCAACCGACGCCAGCCACGAGCTGATGCTGATTTCGAACCACGGAACGCTGGTGCGCACGCGGGTCGCCGAGATTTCGCAGGTCGGCCGGAACACCCAGGGCGTCACCTTGATCCGCCTGCCCGACGACGAAAAGCTGGCGGGCGTCGTGCGGATCGAGAACGAGGACGATGCCGGCGCGCCGGCCGGCGATGGCGACGGCTCGGCCGGACGGCCGGCCAATGCGGAGTAGCCTCCATCCGGACTACCTGTTGACGGTCGCCCCGGACAGCAACCGCGGCAGGTCGGCGAGCCGGGCGAGCGGTGTCACCGATTCCGGAATGTCGTCGGGTGGGCGCAACCAGAAGGTCGGCATCCCTGCGGCGATGCCGGCGTTGATGCCCGGCAGGCTGTCTTCGACCACCGCACAGCGCGCTGGCCGTACGCCCATGGCCCGTGCCGCGTGCAGGAACAGCCCCGGATCGGGCTTCCAGCAACCGACGTCGTAGGCGCTGAAGATCCGGTCGCTGGCGAAGAACGGCAGCAGCCCGGTCACGCCAAGGCTGAGCTCGACCTTTTCCGCGGGGCCGCTGGAGGCGACGCAGAACGGCATGCGCAGCGCTTGCAGCAGTTCGCGGGCGCCCTCGACCGGCTCGAGGCCTGCCCGGAATGCGGCGGCGGTACGTGCGCGCACGTCGGGCACGAACTCATCCGGCAGCCTGCAGCCGAGCTTTCGTTCCAGGTCCGCGACGCAATCGGCCATCCTGCCGCCGACGTACCGTTGCATCGCTTCTTCCACGGTCATGCGCAGGCCGCAGCGCGCCGCGCACTCGACGAGGATCGTGTTGGCGAGCAGCTCGCTGTCGACCAGCGTGCCGTCGCAGTCGAAGATCACCGCGTCGATGCGCATCCTGCGCTCGCCAAATCGCGCGGCGGCGGGTGACGGACTCAAATCGCCGCCAGCATCGCCTCGGCCGACGATACGCGAAACTCGCCCGGTGCCTCGACGTGCAGGACCTTGACGACGCCATCCTCGGCGTACAGCGCAAAGCGCCGGGAACGCAGGCCCATTCCAAACCGCGTGGAGTCCGTTTCGAGTCCGAGTGCCTTGGCGAAGTCGCCGTTGCCGTCGGCGAGCATCGTGAGGCCGTCCGGAACTTTCCGGTGGTGCGCCCACGCCTGCATCACGAAGGCGTCGTTGACCGCCATGCAGGCCACGTCGACGCCGCGCTTCCTGAAGTCCGGATAGTGCTCGATGTAGCCCGGCAGGTGGCGTTCCGAACAGGTCGGTGTGAACGCGCCCGGCACCGCGAACAGCACGACCTTCCTGCCCTTGAAGACGTCATCGGTGGTCAATTGGTGGACGCCGTCACGCAGCACCGCGAACGTTGCCGCGGGCAGAGCATCGCCGATCTGGATGGTCATGGTCGCTCCTTGGACACGGGGTCTTGGACGTGCGGTCGCACCATCGTACTCGCACGCTCCGCGCGTCTGCGCCGATGGGTTCGCAGGCCGCCACAGACCTTGAATCCGCACCCGCGGACCATACGTCGGGACCAGTGGCCGGAGGCGGCCAAATCCAATCGAGGAAACACTGATGAACGTGATTCGTTACCGCAGTCCATGGGGCACGCATTCCCCGTCGCACGAAGACTTCCGGCAGTTGCTGGACCAGTTCTTCGACACCGGCACGACCGGCGACCAGTCCGACGTGGTGACCAGCGAATGGGCGCCGCGCGTGGACATCCGCGAGGAAGAGAAGCGCTTCGTGATCGAGGCCGACATCCCTGGCGTCGATCCGAAGGACATCGAAATCAACATGGACAAGGGCGTGCTGTCGATCCGCGGCGAGCGCAAGACCGGGCACAGGGTCGAGGATGGCAAGTTCACCCGCGCCGAACGTGCGCACGGTGTGTTCCAT
>JBOHYX010000350.1:0-3033 GCA_050738115.1 Rhodanobacteraceae bacterium | reverse complement strand
AGGCCGACGCATCCCGGGTGATCCTGCATGACGTCGCCGGCGTGCGCTGGCACCTCGCACGCGTAGCCGCGTTCGCGTGGGAAACCAGCGACAGCGCCGGCGGCAACCAGATCGTCGCGCCGATGCCGGGCCGAATCGTGCTGGTCAAGGCCGGGCCGGGCGACAAGGTCGAATCCGGCCAGGAACTGCTGGTGATGGAGGCGATGAAGATGGAACTCTCGCTCAAGGCGCCGCGCGCCGGCGTGCTGGCAAGCGTGTCCGCGGCGGGCGGCGACTTCGTGGAAGCCGACGCGGTGCTGGTGCGCTTCGAGGACGCCTGAGGCGCCGCGACAGCCACGCGCCTTGCAATGCTGCCGCGCCGCCATCATTAAAGGGGCCAAGGCGTTGCGCGCCGAACGTGACGTCACTTGCCCACGGGTGACGTCGCAGCGGGTACGCAGACACGCTTTCGCTCCTTTCGTTCGGAACCTGATCGCGCATGCTTCCCAATCACGTCCGTATCGTCGAAGTCGGCGCCCGTGACGGCCTGCAGAACGAGAAGACCGTCATCCCGACTCCGGTCAAGGTCGAATTGATCGACCGCCTGTCCGGCTGCGGCCTCGAAACCATCGAGGCCACCAGCTTCGTCAGTCCGAAGTGGGTGCCGCAGCTTGCCGATGCCGAAGAGGTGTATGCCGGCATCACGCGCAAACCCGGCGTCGACTATCCCGCGCTGGTGCCCAACATGCAGGGTTACGATCGTGCCCGGGCCGCGGGCGTCACCAGCATCGCGGTATTCACCGCCGCCAGCGAGGCGTTCAACCAGAAGAACATCAACGCGTCGATCGACGAATCGATCGAACGCTTCCGCCCGGTGCTGGAGCGCGCACGTGCCGACGGCGTGCGGGTGCGCGGCTACGTTTCGACGGTGCTGGGCTGTCCCTACCAGGGCGACGTGCCGGTGTCGGACGTGGTGCGCGTCTCCAGGCGGCTGTACGAACTGGGCTGCGACGAGATCTCACTTGGCGACACCATCGGCGTCGGCACGCCCGTGAAGGCGCGTGCGATGCTGCACGCGGTGTCGGATGAGGTACCGATGAAGGCCCTCGCGGTGCACTTCCACGATACCTACGACCAGGCGCTCGCCAATATCCTTTCCTGCCTGGAGGAAGGCGTGCGCGTGGTGGACAGTTCGGTTTCCGGCACCGGCGGATGTCCCTACGCGAAGGGCGCGACGGGAAACGTCGCCAGCGAAGACGTCGCCTACATGCTGCACGGGATGGGCATCGAAACCGGCGTGGATCTCGACAAGTTGATCGAGATCGGCTGGTGGCTCGCGCAGCAGCTCGGCAAGCCGACTTCGAGCCGCGTCACCCGCGCAAAAATGGGGTGCGATCGTCCTTGATCGCTGCTTCGGCGGACGACTTCGCAAGGCGATAGAGCCCGACGTCACGAATACCAGAACGGCCATCCATGGCCTGACTTTTCGCAACAGCCGCTTCGAGTTGGACTCACATGCCTTCACCGCAACCATTCCTGATCCGCCCCATCGAGCCGCGCGACGATCCCGCCGTCGCCGCGATCATCCGCGCCGTGATGCCTGAGTTCGGCGCCGACGGCGAAGGATTCGCGATTCACGACGCCGAGGTGGACGCGATGAGTGCCGCGTACATGCGTCCGCGCAGTGCCTATTTCGTGGTCGAAGCGGACGACGCGATCCTGGGTGGAGGTGGCGTCGCCCGGTTGGAGCACGGCGAACCGGACGTGTGCGAACTTCGCAAGATGTACTTCCTGCCCGCGCTGCGTGGCCAAGGTGCCGGCCACGCGATGATCACGCGCTGTCTCGACACCGCGCGCGGATTCGGCTTCAGGCGCTGCTACATCGAGACCCTGACCGGCATGGACGCGGCGCAGCACCTGTACCGGTCCCACGGCTTCCAACCGCTGTGCTCGCCGATCGGCAAGACCGGGCACCACGGCTGCGACCATTGGTACATCCGCGCGCTGTAGGAGCGCGCCGGCGCAAAGCGCCTGCCTCTTCTTTTCGCGCGACCGCCGCATGCGAGTCGCGCAGAATGGGAGCAGCAGTTCTGATTGTGACCCTTCCCCCTCCCGCAGCGGTTGCGAGAC
This sequence comes from Rhodanobacteraceae bacterium, assembly GCA_050738115.1. Classification (GTDB taxonomy): domain Bacteria; phylum Pseudomonadota; class Gammaproteobacteria; order Xanthomonadales; family Rhodanobacteraceae; genus 66-474. Next base: position 924 of record JBOHYX010000350.1, on the reverse strand, counting down.
GCCCGTGTTCGTTTGTGGGAGCGGGCGGCGCCCGCGACGGGTCTCGCCGCAAGCTGCCCATGTCGCGGTCCGCCACATCCGTCGCGGCGACCCGCCGCTCCCACAGGGGTTGCCGACCCAATAATGAGCATTGCCGGGCGTTGCACATCCGGTCGCCGGCGAGGCCGGGTCCTACATTAAGATTGCCGTTTTGACATTTGAGGGATTGCCATGCAACTTGCCGAGCTGAAGGCGATCGTCACCGGTGGGGCATCCGGACTCGGTCACGCCGTTGCGCGTCATTTCGTCGCGCACGGCGGCAAGGTCGCGTTGTTCGACGTCAACGAGGAGAAGGGCCAGGCCGCCGCGAAGGAACTGGGCGACGCGGCGCACTTCTACACGACCGATGTCACCAGCGAGGACGGCGTTGCCGCCAACGTCGCGACCGCTCGCGACACCATGGGTGGCGTCAACGTGGTCATGAACTGCGCCGGCATCATCGGCGCCGGTCGGGTCCTCGGGAAGCAGGGGCCGATGCCGCTCGGAACCTTTGCCGGCACCGTGATGGTGAACCTCGTCGGCAGCTTCAACGTCGCCAAGGCGGGCGCGGCGCTGATGCAGCACAACGATCCGGGCGAGGACGGCGAACGCGGCGTGATCATCAACACCGCCAGCGTGGCCGCGTACGAGGGCCAGATCGGCCAGGCGGCGTATTCGGCGTCCAAGGGTGGCGTGGTCGGCATGACCCTGCCGATGGCGCGGGAACTTTCGCGCTTCGGCATCCGCGTGATGACCATCGCGCCGGGCATCTTTTGGACCCCGATGGTCGAAGACATGCCACCGCAGGTCAAGGAATCGCTCTCGGCTTCGATCCCCTTCCCTTCGCGGCTCGGGACGCCCGAGGAGTTCGCCGAGACGGTCGCGTTCATCCTTGCCAACCGCTAC
>JBOHYX010000349.1:0-3049 GCA_050738115.1 Rhodanobacteraceae bacterium | reverse complement strand
TGGATTTGGAGAGCTTGCGGCCGACAGTGTCCACCGCGAGCGGCAGGTGCAGGTACGCCGGCGTCGGCAGTCCCAGCAGCCGCTGCAACAGGATCTGGCGCGGCGTCGAGTCCAGCAGGTCGCAACCTCGCACGACTTCGGTGATGCCCTGGTGCGCGTCATCAACGACGCAGGCGAGCTGGTAACTCCAGAGGCCATCGGCCCGTTTCAGCACGAAGTCGCCGATGGACGCGTGTACGTTCTGGCGCTGCGGACCCTGCAGGATGTCATCGAACGCGATCTCGATGTCAGGCGTGCGCAGTCGCCAGGCCGGTGCGCGATCGTCGCGGGGCGCGGTGATGCAGCAGCCGTCGCGGTGGACGAGGTCCACCGCCTCGAGGTCGGCGCGGCTGCACCAGCAGGCAAACGCGTCGCCGGCATCCCTGAGGCGTTCCAGCGCGGCGGCGTAGGCGTCCGCGCGTTCCGACTGGTAGACGACGGGTTCGTCCGCGTGCAGGCCGAAGTGGTCCAGCGTCGCAAGGATGGATGATGCGGAGCCGGCGAGCTCGCGCGGCGGATCGATGTCCTCGATGCGCACCAGCCACGCGCCGCCGCGCTGGCGTGCGCGCAACCAGCTTGCAAGCGCAGCCACCAGCGAGCCGAGGTGCAGCTCGCCCGTCGGTGAGGGCGCGAAGCGTCCGCGATAGCGCGGGGTCGGGTTCACTTTCCTGCGTGGGGTGATCGGGATGGGTTGTCGCGGTCGCAAGGTGAACCTGCCCCCGTTCCGGCCGCTCGGCTAGTATGCGGCAGCAATCTGCCGCCCACGACGGGGGAATCCTTGAACGCCATCACCGCAACAGCGCCGCGACACGAGCTGACCATCCGCGGCGTGCTCATCGGGATCGCGATCACGATCGTGTTCACGGCCGCCAACGTGTATTTCGGGTTGAAGGCGGGCCTGACCTTCTCGACCTCGATTCCCGCCGCGGTAATCTCGATGGCGATCCTGAAGACGATGGCGGACGCCACGATCCAGGAAAACAACATCGTGCAGACCGTGGCCTCGGCGGCCGGCACGCTGTCGTCGATCATCTTCGTGCTGCCGGGCCTCGTGATCGTCGGCTACTGGACCGGTTTCCCGTTCTGGATATCGGCTGGCATCTGCGCGACGGGCGGGATCCTCGGCGTGATGTACACGATTCCCCTGCGCCGCGCGCTGGTCACCGATTCCGACCTGCCGTACCCCGAAGGCGTCGCCTGCGCCGAGGTGCTGAAGGTCGGCAGCGCAGGTGCCGAAAACATCGGTCGGATTGCCGAGGCGGAGGAGGTGCCGGTGGCGGGCGACGAGCACGGCCGCGAAGTGCCCGAGCCGGAGGCCGCTGCCAACGCGAGCGCCGCGGGGCTCAAGGCCGTGCTGTGGGGCGCGATCATTTCCGCGGTTTTCTACGTGATCGTGCAGACGCGCGTATTCGCGGAAAGTGTCACCAGTTATTTCCGGGTCGGCGGCGACCGCGCGGGTGCCACCGGGTTCGCCTTCGGCCTGTCGTTCGCGTTGTTCGCGATCGGGCACCTGGTGGGCCTGTGGGTGGGCGTCGCAATGCTGGTCGGCGCTCTGATCGGCTGGGCGTGGGCGGTGCCGTATTTCACCCACCTGCACTGGGCGGCGGGTGCGGCCCAGGAAGTCGCACAGGCCGGCTGGAGCAACTATGTCCGTTTCATTGGCGCCGGCACCATTGGCGTGGCCGCGATCTGGACCCTGGCGAAGCTGGTCAAACCCCTCGTGAGCGGGCTCGCTGGCGCGTTCCGGGCGTCGCGCGCGCGCAAGACCGGCACGTTGCACGAGCTGCCGCGCGTCGAACACGACATGCCGATCGGGACCGTAGGCCTGATCTCGGTGATCTGCTTCATCCCGATCGCGTTCCTGCTCTGGCACTTCAGCATCACCAACGGCCTCGGCCCCGCGGTCGCGACGCTGGTCATCGGCGGCGTGATTTTCGTGGTGCTGCTGAGCTTTCTAGTGTCGGCGGTGTGCGGCTACATGGCCGGCCTGATCGGCTCGTCCAACAGCCCGCTGTCGGGCGTCGGGATCCTGGTGGTGGTGATCGCCGCGCTGCTGCTGGTGGTCGGCGTCAAACCGTTCCTGCCGCCGGGCGCGGACAAGGCGCTGGTGGCTTTTGCGCTGTTCATCACCTCGATCGTGTTCGCGGTCGCGTCGATCGCGAACAACAACCTGCAGGACCTCAAGACCGGCCAACTGGTCGACGCCACGCCTTCGATGCAGCAGTGGGCGCTGGTGATCGGGGTGCTGATCGGCGCGGCGGTGATTCCGCCGGTCCTGGACCTGCTGCAGCACACCTACGGTTTCCTCGGCGCGCCGGGCGCCAATCCGGCGACGGCCCTGCCGGCGCCTCAGGCGGGCCTGATTTCCGCGCTGGCGCAGGGCGTCATCACCGGCGCGGTGCCGTGGGGGATGATCGGCCTCGGTTGCGGGATCGGCGTCGCGATCATCATCCTTGACGAACTCCTGGGGATGAACAAATCCCGCCGCGCGCCCCGGTTGCCGCCGCTGGCGGTGGGACTCGGTATTTACCTGCCCACCTCGACCACGCTGATGGTGGTGGTGGGCGCACTGGTCGGTGCGTGGTTCGACCATCACGCCGAACGCCGCCCGAACACCGAGGCGACCAAGCAACTGGGCGTGCTGCTGGCATCGGGATTGATCGTGGGCGAAAGCCTGCTGGCGGTGGTCTTCGCCGGCATCGTGGGCCTTTCCGGCATCCAGCGTCCGATCGCCGTGGTCGGCGACGGCTTTGCGAAGCCCGCGATCGCGATCGGCGGCGTGGTGTTCGCGATCACCGTGATCCTGCTGTATCGGTGGATCATCCGGATGGGGCGTGCCGGAACGGCTGCATAACCTGCTGCGCTTGGCAGCTTGCGTGCCGGCGGTGCTCGCAATGCTCACGTACTTGCGTGTACGCTCCGCTTGCTCCGCTCCGGCGTCCCATCTGCCTTCGCTCGCGACGGTTCTGCGGCGGTTTCGTGCCGCGGCTTGAGAAAGGCCAGCGGCATC
>JBOHYX010000348.1:0-3071 GCA_050738115.1 Rhodanobacteraceae bacterium | reverse complement strand
GCTCTACCTCGACCTCCTGCGCGACGTGCTGGAACACGGCGCCCGCAAGGACGACCGCACCGGCACCGGCACGCGTTCGGTGTTCGGCCGTCAGATTCGCATGGACCTCGCCGCCGGGTTCCCGCTGCTGACCACCAAGAAGCTGCACACCCGTTCGATCGTCCACGAACTGCTGTGGTTCCTGCGCGGCGATACCAACGTCGCTTACCTGAAAGAACACGGCGTCAGCATCTGGGACGAATGGGCGCATGCCGACGGCGATCTGGGGCCCATCTATGGCAGGCAATGGCGCGCGTGGCCGGCACCCGACGGGCGCACGATCGACCAGCTCGCGAACGTCGTCGAGCAGATCCGGCACAATCCCGATTCGCGCCGCATGCTGGTTTCGGCGTGGAACGTCGGCGAGCTGGAGCAGATGGCGCTCGCACCTTGCCACGCACTGTTCCAGTTCTACGTGTCGCGCGGCAAGCTGTCGTGCCAGCTCTACCAGCGCTCGGCGGACATCTTCCTGGGCGTGCCATTCAACATCGCGAGCTACGCGCTGCTCACCTGCATGATGGCGCAGATCTGTGGGCTCGAACGCGGCGACTTCGTGCACACCTTCGGCGACCTGCACCTGTATTCCAACCACGTCGAACAGGCACGCGAGCAGTTGACGCGCGCCCCGCGCCCGCTGCCGAAGCTGCGGCTGAACCCCGACGTCGCCTCGATCTTCGATTTCCGCTTCGAGGACATCCGCGTCGCCGATTACGACCCGTGGCCCGCGATCAAGGCGCCGGTGGCGGTGTAGCGGCGTCCTTGCAACCCCGCACGCAACGGAAGTACGCGGTCGCGTGCGGGTAATCGATGGTCATCACGAAGTGGCGGAAGACGTTGCCGCCGATGGCGCCTTCGGGCGCCTTGTCCATCCATTGCGCCATGAACTTGTGGAAATTGGCGTCCGGTCGCTCGGTAAACCACACGGGGCCGACCGACCAGCCCGCGATCTCCACCTTGGGCACCTTGATCAGGCGCATGGGGTGCTTGGCCCCGAGCAGGTCGTCGCCATTCGCCACGACGCGCCAGTCCGGGTGCTGTTTGTGCCAGTGGTCCAGGGTGCCGCTGGTGATGTAGCTGGCGACCCCGTAACCGTTGACAGTCGGCGTGTCGCTGGCTTGTTCGCCCGCCGCCGTCGGGTGCGCGGTGGCGCCGGTATCGAGCAGCATGTCCAACGGCTGGCCATCGACACGGATGACGATCCGCGCGAAGCCGCTGGTTTTCCGGCCCCGGCTGTCGAGTTGGAAGCCGAGTGGCGTCGCGTGTGCGCCGGCTGCGGGGTGCCATGTCGTGTCTTGCACGAGCAATCGCCGGGCGGGATAGTCGAATGTCCACACCCGGCCGGACAGGTACGCACCGCCAAGCTGGCCGTCGATGGGTAGGCTGCCCGGCATGGCGCCCGCTTGCTGCACCAGCACGACCTTGCCACAGGTGCTGGCGAGGGGTGGTGGCAGGCCGTGGCCGACGCGATAATTCGGCACGGCGGCGACGGTGAGTTTCTGGTCGTCAGTCCCGCAGATTGTTGTCTTCAAACGCAGGCGTTTGGCTGCGGCGGTGGTGATCCAGTACAGACCGTTCGCACCACCACCGCCCGTGTCGACCACCAAGGTGAGCTTTCGGCCGGAGGTGGTTTCGGGGACGGCATAAAAGTGCCCGGCCTCGCAGCTCGTCGGCAGCGTCGCGGCGCCGGTTGCCGGCGGCGCGGTCACTGTCGCGAAGACTAGGATGCCGGCTGCGAGGGAGTTGTTCATGCCAGTCCTCCGATTCGCTACGATGCGCGGGCAGGTTAGGGTGGCCGTCGCGTGACCGCGCGTGCCGTTCGACACCCTGACTACTGGCGAATACCCATGCCCGTTTCACTGATCGCTGCACTCGACCGCAACCGCGCCATAGGCCGCGCGGGCGCGATGCCGTGGCACTTGTCCGATGACCTGAAGCGTTTCAAGGCGCTCACGCTCGGCAAACCCGTGCTGATGGGACGCAAGACCGCGCTTGCGATCGGACGCGCGTTGCCCGGTCGTCCGAACCTCGTATTGACGCGCCGCGGTACCGCACCGTTCGACGGACAGATCGTCATGCATTCGCTGGATGAAGCTGTCGCGCGCGCGGACGGCGCGGAATTGATGGTGATCGGCGGCGGAGAGGTCTACGCGCTGGCACTCCCGCGCAGCGATCGCATGCACCTCACGCTCGTCGATGCCCAAACGCCGGATGCCGACACGTTCTTTCCGGACTACGATCCCCGCGAGTGGCGTGAAACCGCGCGCGAGCACCATCCTGCCGATGCGAGTCATCCACTCGCATTCGATTTCATCGATTACGCAAAATGGGGTCAGGTTCATTTTTCGGTACGGCCATTGCTTCCGAATTCCGCCGAGTGAAAAATGAACCTGACCCCATTTTGCGAAGTCGCCGCAGGCGTTCTTGCCGACGCATGTGGACGCGTGCTGTTGATGCAGCGCCTTCCGGGCAAGCACCTCGCCGGGCTGTGGGAATTTCCCGGTGGCAAGCTCGAGCCCGGCGAGACCATCGAACAGGCGTTGGTGCGCGAATTGCGCGAAGAGCTCGGCGTCGAGGTTCTCGCATCCACGCCGCTGATTTCGATTCCATGGTGCTACCCGGAAAAATCTGTCCGGTTGCACGCCCTGCGCGTCACCGCGTGGACCGGCGAGCCGCGTGCGCGGGAGGGCCATCCCTTGCGTTGGCTCGCCGTGCAGGAAATGGACGTCGCCGCGATGCCGCCGGCGGATGTGCCGATCGTTGCCGCGCTGCGCCTGCCGGCGTACTACGCCATCAAAATGGGGTCCGTCAAAATGGGGTCAGGTTCATTTTTCGGTACCGCCATTTCTTCCGCATTCCGCCGAGTGAAAAATGAACCTGACCCCATTTTGTACCAGTTGCGCAAGCCGGATGCGCCGCGTGATGCCGTTCGCCGAATCGCCGCCGAATGGCTGGAATCCAATCCGTCATTGCGCGGACGCCTGCTGGTCAACCACGACATCGGGCTCGCACGCGAACTCGGTATCGGCGTACAC
>JBOHYX010000347.1:0-3073 GCA_050738115.1 Rhodanobacteraceae bacterium | reverse complement strand
TTGCCGCTCGCGCTGGTCACCAGCAGTCCGGTGCACCGGTTCTACCTCAACCAGATGCAGATCAACGGCGGCAGCAACGACGGCTTCGTGGCGTGGGGCGACCACGGCGCGCTGCAGATGGGCTACTACGCGGACCACGCCTCCGACCTGCGGCTGTGGCGGCTGGCGCGCGACTACACGTTGCTCGACAACTTCTTCATGGGCGCGTTCGGCGGCTCGTTCCTCGCGCACCAGTACCTGATCGCGGCGCGGCCGCCGACGTATCCGGACGCCGACCGCAGTCCGGCGCGCGACGAGATCGCGGTGCTGGAGGATGGCCCCGAAGGACATCGGCTGAAGCTTGCCGACGACTCACCCGCAAGCGCGCTGGATGGCGTCCCGACGTTCGCCTCCGACGCACAACTCACGCCGGATTTCCACGCGGTCAACACGTTCGGGCCGCCGTACGCGCCGAGCTTCAACACCGACCCGAAAAATCCGTTGCTTGCGGATCTTTCGAAAAAGGACATCATCCCGCCGCAGGATTACCCGACCATCGGCGACGCGCTCTCGGCCCGGGGCGTCGACTGGGCGTGGTACGGCGGTGGCTGGCAAATGGCGCTGGACGGCAAGGGCAAGCACGGCCTCAGCGACAAGTTCCCGCCCAGCCCGAATTTCCAGGCGCACCACCAGCCGTTTAACTATTTCCGCCAGTTCGCGCCCGGCACCGCCGCGCGCGCCGCGCACCTGCGCGATGGCGGCACCGGCAACGATGCGTCGACCAACTGCTTTATCGCCGACACCGATGCGGGACGGTTGCCGGCGGTGGCGTTCTACAAACCGCAGGGCAACCTCAACATGCACGCCGGCTATTCCGACGTCGCCGCGGGCGACGCGCACGTCGCCCGCATCATCGAAGCGCTCAAGGCAAGCCCGTTGTGGAACGACACCGTCGTCGTCGTGACCGTCGACGAGAATGGCGGCTGGTGGGACCATGTCGCGCCGCCAAAGGCCGACCGCTGGGGTCCCGGTTCGCGCATCCCGGCGCTCGTCATTTCGCCACTGGCGAAGCGCGGCCACGTCGACCACACGGTCTGTGACACCGGTTCCATCCAGCGCTTCCTCAACCGGCGCTTCGGCCTCGACCCGCTGCCCGGCATCACCCTGCGCGATACCGCGATGCGCCAACACAACGGTTTTGCGCCGGGCGACCTCACCTCCGCCCTGGATTTGGGCTGATGTCGGTGCGCAACCGTCCGAGAGGCAAGTCTCTCATTTGGTCATTCCGGGGCTGCCCGCGTCGTTTGCGGGCGGAACCCGGAATGACAAGATTCAAAACGTATCACCGATTCAGCATCACGATCGCGGTGATCACGAACGGCGTCGCTGCCACGGCCAGGAAAACCAGCATCACGAGCAGCCAGCCGATGCCGCGGGGCTTCGTGGATTTCGTCCCGTTCAATATGCGAACTCCCTGAAGACGGGATCCACGCTGCCCTGCCAATCGGTGCGGAAAAGTTCGAGCTTGCGTTCGGCAGGCGTCTGGTTGGCCTCGGCGAATTCGATCAGCGGTTCGAGGAACATGGTCTCGTCGGCACCGTTGCGGTTGCACTGCGCGCGGCGTTTCAGTCCCTGGCCCGCGATTTCCAGCGCGCGCAGCGCAAGCTCGCGTACGGTTTCGCCGCGGAACGGCAACTTCAGTGCCTGCTTCGGCACGCCGTCACGCAGCGCGTGGCGCTCGGGCAGCGAGAAATCCTTGACCAGGTCCCAAGCCGCGTCCAGCGCCGTCGCGTCGTACAGCAGCCCCACCCAGAACGCCGGCAGCGCGCACAAACGGTTCCATGGGCCGCCATCGGCGCCGCGCATTTCAAGGTACTGCTTCAGGCGTACTTCCGGGAATGCGGTGGTCATGTGATCGGACCAGTCGCGCAGCGTGGGCTTCTCGCCCGGCAACGCAGGCAACTTCCCATCGAGGAAATCGCGGAAGGACTGCCCCGCGCAGTCGATGTAGCGGCCATCGCGGTGCACGAAGTACATCGGCACGTCGAGGAGGTAATCGACGTAGCGCTCGAAGCCGAAGCCGTCGTCGAACACGAAATCGAGCACGCCGGTGCGGTCGCGATCGGTATCGGTCCAGATCTGCGAGCGGTAGCTCTGGAAGCCGTTCGGCTTGCCCTCGGTGAACGGCGAATCGGCGAACAGGGCCGTCGCGACCGGCTGCAACGCGAGCGACACGCGGAATTTCTTGACCATGTCGGCTTCGCCCGCGAAGTCGAGATTGACCTGCACGGTGCAGGTGCGGGTCATCATGTCGAGCCCGAGCGTGCCGACCTTCGGCATGTAGCGGTGCATGATCGCGTAACGCGCCTTGGGCATCCACGGCATGTCATCGCGCCGCCACTTCGGCTGGAAACCCATGCCGAGGATGCCGAGTTGCAGCGGTTCCGATGCGCGCCGCACGCAGTGCAGGTGTTCCTGCACCTCGCCGCAGGTCTGGTGGATGGTGTCCAGCGGCGCGCCCGACAGTTCGAGCTGGCCCGCGGGTTCCAGGGTGACCGATGCCAAACCGCGCGTGAGCGCGATGAGGTTGCCGTCCTCCTCGACCGGATCCCAGCCGCAGCCTTCGATACCGTGCAGCAGTGCGCCGATGCCGCGGTCACCTGCATAGGGCGGCGAACGAAGATCGTCGGTGCGGAAGACGAACTTCTCGTGCTCGGTGCCGATCTTCCATTGCGCCGGCGGCTTGGCGCCCGCAGCCAGATACTCCGCGAGCTGCGCGTGGCGCTCGATCGGCTGTTCCGCAACGAGACTCGGACCGGACATGCATGCCCCTTCAAAATGGCAGTTGCAAAGATGGGGCGGCGTTGCACGATCCGCAAGAGCCGCCGTGTGTAGGAGCGCGCCTCGCGCGCGACCCGGCCCCCACCACGGTCCCGGTCGCCGGCAAGGCCCGCTCCTACAACAGCAGCGCGGCGACCGCTTGACGCGCGGCGTCGAGTCCGGTGCCGGCGGTCGCCGAGAACGCAATCGCCTGCGCACGCCAGCCTTCCTTCTCCATCTCCTTCTCGACTTCCCGCCGGCGGAAGCATTGGCG
>JBOHYX010000346.1:0-3082 GCA_050738115.1 Rhodanobacteraceae bacterium | reverse complement strand
GGGCGGCGTGGAAGTCACCGACACCTCCGCGGCGATGGGCGTGCACGGCACCGATCACGTCGAACTGCACTTCACCGACACGCCCGTGCCCGTCGCGCAGCGGCTCGGCGAAGAAGGCGACGGGCTTGCCGTGGCGCTTGGCGGGTTCCTGACCCCGAGCCGGATTTCGGTCGCGATGAGTTGCGTCGGCCTCGCCGAACGCGCGCAGGAACTCGCCGTCGATTACGCACTGAAGCGCGTGACCTTCGGCAAGCGGCTCGCGGATCGGCAGGCGATCGCATTCATGATCGCGGAGAACGAAGCCGACATCGCCGCGGCTCGCGCGATTACGTTCGAGGCCGCGGCCCGCTGGCAGGAAGGCGACGAGCGTGCGGGCGCACTGTCGTCGATCGCCAAGATGACGGCCGTCGACATGCTGACCCGCGTGACCGACAAGGCGCTGCAGGTCCATGGCGGTCGCGGCTACCTGTGCACGCACACGATCGAACGCGTATACCGCGACGCGCGTGCGCAGCGGTTCGAGGAAGGCACCAACGAAATCCAGAAGACCGTCGTCGCGCGGGACGTGTTCGCCCGCGCCGCCCGCAAAAAGGATCCGCAATGACCGGTAAAGTCGCCATCATCACGGGCGCGTCGCGTGGCATCGGCGCGCGCATCGCGCACATGCTTGCCACCGACGGCGCTTCGGTGGTCGTCAATTACAAGAAGAACGCCGACCTCGCCGAACGGGTCGTCGCCGGATTGCGCGAAGCGGGGGGCGACGGCATCGCGGTGCAGGGCGACGTCGAGAACGCCGAGGACATCGTGCGCATCTTCGATGCCGCCGCCGACACCTATGGGCGGGTCGACTACTACATCAACAATGCCGCGGCCTCGGCGTTCAAGCGCATCATGGATCTGAAGGCGCACCACCTGGATCGTTCGTACGCGCTGAACGTGCGGGCGTTCGTGACCGGCGCGCAGGAAGCCGTGAAGCTGATGGACAAGGGCGGACGCATCGTCGCCCTCAGCAGTTATGGCAGCGAGCACGCCTACCCGACGTATGCCGCGCTTGGCTCGTACAAGGCCGCCGTCGAAAGTTTGATCCGCTACATGGCAATCGAATTCGCCGGGTACGGCATCAACGTCAACGGCGTCAGCGGCGGCCTGATCGAGTCCGATTCGCTGCATTATTTCTACGACAAGGTTCCAGGTCAGGCGCCGATCGAATCGGTGCTGTCGAAGATTCCGCTGCACCGGCCCGGCACCGTGGACGACATGGCCAACGCGGTGTTGTTCCTGCTCGGCGACAAGTCGAACTACATCACCGGGCAGACGCTCATCGTCGATGGCGGGCTGTCGGTGGTGTCCCCGCCGTTCTGGTCGGAGACGAGCGACCCGTTGGCCCTGCCCGAACGACCGCACCGCTAAGGTCCGTGCTCGACCACGTGTTCACGCCGATCCGGGTCGGCGGCCTCGCGCTCAGGCACCGGATCATGATGGGCTCGATGCACCTGAACCTCGAGACGGTGGGCGACGGATCCGAATGGGCCGCGTTCTACGTGGAACGGGTGCGCGGCGGTGCGGACCTCGTAGTCACGGGCGGCATCGCGGTCAACCGTGCCGGCGCGGGCAGCAGCTCGTACGCCGTACTCACCGATGTCGCGGACCGCGAGCGGCTCGCTCGCGCTGCCGACGCCGTGCACGCCGCAGCCGGCCACATCGCTCTGCAGTTGTTCCACGCCGGCCGCTACGCGTTCCCGGACGCATTCGGCATCACGCCGCTGGCTCCCTCGGCGGTGTACAGCCCGTTTTCGCGCTGCACGCCCGCCGCGATGACCGCCGACGACGTCGCCTCGACCATCGCGGACTTTGCCGCGGGCGCGCGCGCGGCGATCGAACTTGGCTTCGACGCCGTCGAGGTCATGGGCTCGGAAGGCTACCTGATCAACCAGTTCGCCTCGCCGCTGACCAACCGGCGCGACGATGAATGGGGCGGTTCGGCCGAGGCCCGGCGCCGGTTTCCGGTTGCCGTGCTCGCCGCCGTCCGCCGCGCCGTCGGCGCGGACTTCCCGGTGATCGCGAGGACGTCCGGCAACGACGTCATGGACGGATCATCCAGCGCCACCGAGCACGATTCGCTGGCGGCGGCGCTTGTCGCGGCCGGGGCGGATGCGGTCAACGTGGGCATCGGCTGGCACGAGTCGCGGACCCCGACCGTGCAGTCGCTGGTGCCGCACGGCACGTGGATCGAGACCGCCGCCAGGATTCGCCGCGCCCTGCGCGATGTCGGCTCGAACGTGCCGGTCATCGGATCGAACCGGGTCAACTCGCTGGCCCAGGCCGAGGCATTCCTGGCGGCCGGCGACGTCGACATGGTGTCGATGGCCCGCCCGTTCCTCGCCGATCCTGGAATCCTCGCGAAGTCGCGCAGCGGCCGGTTCGCCTGCGTCAACACCTGCATCGGCTGCAATCAGGCGTGCATCGATCGTTCGTTCGGCCGCGAGCGGGTTTCCTGCCTCGTGAATCCGCGCGCCGGCCACGAACTCGAGTTTCCTGCCCCCGCGCCCCCGCCGGCGCGTCCACACCCGGCGCCGCGCGTGGCGGTCATCGGCGCGGGACCGGCCGGCATGCAGGCCGCCGCCACGCTGGCCGGGCACGGCATCGAGGTGGAGCTGTTCGAAACCGAACCCGAAATCGGCGGCCAGTTCCGGCTCGCCCGCCGCGTACCCGGCAAGGCGGATTACGGCGAAACGATCCGGTACTTCGCCCACGAACTCGACCGTCTTGGCGTGCGCCTGCGCACCTCGACCACGGCGGACGCGGCCATGCTGGGCGGCTACGCGCACGTGATCGTCGCCTCCGGCGTGGTCCCGCGCCGCGTGTCCATTCCGGGTGCAGACCTGCGCCACGTCATGAGCTATCGGCAGGCGTTCGCCGACGTCGACGCGGTCGGATCACGCGTTGCCGTGGTGGGCGCCGGCGGCATTGGCGTCGATCTTGCCGAATTCCTGGTCAATCCGGATGGCGGCGGACTCGACGATGCCGCTGCCCGCCGCCGCTTCGCGGCAGACCACGGGCAGCCGCGGTACCGGGACACGAC
>JBOHYX010000345.1:0-3105 GCA_050738115.1 Rhodanobacteraceae bacterium | reverse complement strand
GTCTCAAGCTGGCGCATGGCCTCTCGCCAACCCTGCTCGACGCGCTGGACGCCTGTGTTGCCCGCGGTGAGCAGGCGTTGGTGTTCAAGAACCGCCGCGGCTATGCGCCGGTGCTGCTGTGCCACGCCTGCGGCTGGCATGCCGCCTGTGAGCGCTGCGAGAAGCCGCTGACGGTGCATCGCGGCCGTCGGCAACTCGCGTGCCACCACTGCGGCCACGTCGAACGCATGCCGGACGCCTGCCCCGCTTGCGGCACGAACGCGCTGATCGCGCAGGGTCAGGGCACCGAGCGCCTCGAGGAGACGCTCGCCGCGCGCTACGCGGACATTCCGGTGCTGCGCGTCGACCGCGACAGCACGCGCCAGCGCCACGCGTTCGACAAACTGCTCGATCGGCTTGGGGACGGCAAACCCGCAATCCTGGTCGGAACGCAGATGCTCGCGAAAGGCCACGATCTGCCCAACCTCACCACCGTCGCGATCGTCGGCGTCGATGAAGGCCTGCACAGTGTGGATTTCCACGCCGGCGAGCGGCTGGCGCAGTTGGTCGTGCAGGTCGCGGGCCGCGCCGGTCGCGCCGACAAGCCGGGGCAGGTCTGGCTGCAGACCCACGAGCCCGCGCACCCGCTGCTGGCGACGCTGTTGCGGGGCGGCTACGCCGCCGCCGCCGCGCTGCAGCTCGGCGAGCGGCGGGCGTCCGGGCTGCCGCCGTATGCATACGTGGCGTTGCTGCGCGCGGAGAGCCGGCAGCGCGATGCACTGGACGGTTTCATGACGGCGGCCCGCGACAGCATCGCCGATCCGCTTCCGGGCAAGAACATCGATGCGCGACGTGGCGGAAACGGCGTCAGGATCAATGGCCCGGTTGCCGCGCCGATGCCACTGCGCGCGGGCCGCCACCGCATGCAACTCCTGCTGGAGTCCGCCGGGCGGCCAGCGTTGCGGCAAACGCTCGCCGAATGGCTGCCACGCCTGTACGCGCTGCCACGCGCGCGCGGGCTGCGCTGGTCGGTCGACGTCGATCCGGTGGACGTCTACTGAAACGTCGTAGCACCTTGCAAAAAGACGTCGGGACGTCTACGCTTGCCGCAACCATCATCCGAGCCAACGTCCATGAAGCAAGCGCCCGGTGCCGTGCGCGATTCCATCATTCGGATGTTGTCTGCGTATCCGCGAGGCGCTGCGGTCGCCGACATCGTCCAGGCCGTCAACGAGCGGATCGGTCCCACGCCTTCTTCATCCATACGGTCCTACTTGAACCTGAATTCACCGCGCCTGTTCGTGAGGGCGGAGCGGGGCGTGTACCAGTTGCGGTCGGATCTGTTCCAGGAATCTTCGCTGCAATTTTTTGAGGACGACAAACCAACCCAAGAGCGCTCATTTCGGTATGGAAACGCGACCCTGGTGCATGCTGATTGCTTCGATTGGTTGCGTACGAGACGTGAGTGCTCCATCCATGCCGTGGTTACCGATCCTCCCTATGGGCTCGTCGAATACAGTGAGGTCGAACAACGCAAGCTGCGGCAAGGACACGGTGGAATCTGGCGAATCCCCCCGTCGTTCGACGGAGCCAAACGTTCCCCTCTGCCACGATTCACCGTGCTGACCGCGCGAGATGCCATTGCGCTGGAAGAATTTTTCACGCAGTGGGCGCGCCTCGTCGCAAGAGCACTGGTCCCCGGAGGAAACGTGCTTGTCGCGTCGAACCCCCTGCTTTCGTACATCGTCTCGTCAGCGCTGGCCGTAGCGGGGCTGGAGCGGCGCGGTGAAATCGTGAGGCTGGTCATGACGATGCGAGGCGGCGACAGGCCCAAGGCCGCCCACGACGTCTTTCCCGACATCAGCGTCATGCCGCGGTCGATGTGGGAGCCGTGGGTCATGTTTCGCCGCCCTCTCGAAGGGCGTGTACAGGACAACCTGCGCAAGTGGGGAACGGGAGGTTTCCGGCGCCCGTCCACCGACAAGCCTTTCGGCGATGTGATTGCGTCTGCCCCGACGCGCGCGACGGAGCGACGCTTGGCGCCTCACCCGAGCCTGAAACCGCAAGCATTCATGCGTAAGCTCGTGCGGGCAGTGTTGCCGCTGGGTACCGGAGTGATTTGCGATCCGTTCGCGGGATCAGGCTCGACGCTGGCAGCGGCCGAAGCCGTGGGTTATTCGAGCATCGGAATCGAACGCGATCACGACTATTTTGACACTGCCAGCCAGGTCATTCCCAAACTCGCGCAACTTCGGGTCGCCGGCGGCGGGCGGTAGGCGTCGGGACGGGGAGGCGGGAGACGAGGAGACGGAGAAACGGGAAAGCGGGAGACGGAAATGCGGAGAGCCGCATTTCTGCGGCTCACAAGACACAACCCCTACCTCGTCATTCCGGGGCCGCCGCAGCGTCACCGCGGCGGAACCCGGAATCCAGGTTTTTGCCACGTCGGAGCAAAACCTGGATTCCGGGTTCCATCGCCGGCTTCGCCGACGATGGCCTCGGAATGACGAGGTTGATGTTTCTTTGCGAGCGCCCGGCCCGCGCGGGGGTTGAGAGGTTCTCAACAGACCCTCACTCGCCTACGCCGCAAAGGCGCCGCGCATCTTCTTCATCGCATTGGCTTCGAGCTGACGGATGCGTTCGGCCGACACGCCGTAGTCGTCGGCAAGATCCTGGAGCGTTGCCTTGTCCTCGGCGAGCCACCGGCGGCTGATGATGTCGCGCGTGCGATCGTCCAGCTTCGCCAGCGCGCCGTGCAACGTCTCCAACTGGTGGGCGGCCTGGTCGGCGTCCGCCAGTTGCAGGTAGGGATCTGCGCCATGGTCCTCGAGATACGCGACCGGTGCCGGCGGCGCATCATCGCCATTGTCGACGGGTGCGTCAAAGCCGATGTCCCGGCCGGACAGCCGCGACTCCATTTCCAGCACGGTGGCTTCCGGAACGCCCAGGTCCTTGGCAACTTCGCGAACCTCCTGCATGTTCATCCAGCCGAGGCGCTTCTTGGACTTGCGCAGGTTGAAGAACAGCTTGCGCTGCGCCTTGGTGGTGGCAACCTTCACGATGCGCCAGTTGCGCAGGATGAACTCGTGCATTTCGGCGCGGATCCAGTGCACCGCAAAGCTGACC
>JBOHYX010000344.1:0-3124 GCA_050738115.1 Rhodanobacteraceae bacterium | reverse complement strand
AGGATCCGTTTGGTCGACATCACCTTGACGCCGACGGAGCCCGCGGCGTCCTCGTCGTCGCGGATCGCCTGGATCGACACGCCCAGGCGATGCCGCAGCAGGACGAACAGGACCACGAGCAGCGCGATCATGGAGCCAAGCGCCGTCCAATAGGTGAGCGACCGGCGCAGCGGCGCCGGGAAGCTCACGAGCTGCAGCAACGAGGTGCCGGTATCGCCATTGACGATCGGGTCGAGCGTGACCAGCAGCATCAGCAATTCCGCGACCACCCAGGTCCCGATCGCGAAGGGGCCTTCCTTCAACTTCAGCATGAGCGCACCAATCGGAATCGACAACAGACCGATGCCGAGCGCGCCGATGAAGATCGCCCCGTACGGATCGATCCCAAAGTCGGACAGGCGTATCGCCGCGTAGGCGCCCAGCCCGAAGAAGCCCTGCTGGCCGATCGAGATCAAGCCGCCATAGCCTGCCAGTGCATTCCACATCACCGCCAGGATCACGTAGACAAACAGCCGGGTCAGCGCGTTCATGGCGTTGGGGCTGAAGAAGATCGGCCCGAACGCGAGCAGCACCAGCACGGCGACTACGGCGGACACCGTGGCAACCGATGCGACGGTCCAGCGCTGGACGTGGATTGCGGGCGACTGCACGGTCAGATCCATTGCCTCACCCTTGTCGCCCAATGGCTGAATGAGCGCCGGGACAGCATGGCGCGCCCCAACACGACCGCGAGAAACAGGCAATCACCCGCGATGAGAAACCCCTGCGGGTTCAACAACGCGCCCAACGACTGGACGATGCCGAGCAGAACGCCGCCAAGCAAGGTGCGCCACAACGAACCGGCGCCACCGATCACGGTCGCCTCGAACGCGAAAATCAGCACCGTCATCCCCGAGTACGGCGTGAATGTTCCGCGCATCGCGAGGAACATCCCGGCGACGCCGACCGTGACCATCGCGATCGCGGCCGCGATCGCGTTCACCGCACGCGGATTGATGCCCATCAACCCCACCGTATCCGGGTCGGCCGCCGTCGCCCGGATCGCGCGGCCGATCGGGGTCATTGACAGGAACAGGCTCAAGCCGCTCAACAGCGCAAGCGCGACAACGAAGATGAGGATCGCGAGCTGGCCGATGTAGATGCCTCCGCCGATCGCCCAGCTTCCGTAGGACAGCGTGCCGATGAACGGCGCCAGCGAGCGCGGGTCCGCACCGAACTGGCGGAACAGCAGATTGTTGAGGAGTATCGCGAGCCCGAACGTCGCCAGGATCGGCACCAGGAAGCCGTAGCGCACGCTCGGCCCGAACACTGCCCGCTCCAGGATCCAACCCACCAGCGCCATGCCCGGAAGCACGCCGATGAGCGCGATGAACGGATTGATGCCCCAGTGGTCGGCGCCGAACCAGAACGCGAAACCGGCGAGCACGATCAGGGTGCCGTGCGCGAGATTGATGATGCGCATCACCTGGAACATGAACGCCAGCCCGCACGCGAGCAGCGCGTAGTGGCCGCCGAGCAGCGCGCCCTGGATGAGTGCGTTGAGCAGGTTCACGCGTGCGCCTCCGCGGGCGGTGTGCCCCGCGCGCCGAAGTATGCATCCATGATTTCCGTCCTGCTCATGCTGCCCACCGGGCCCTGCGCAACGATCTGCCCTCGCCGCATGCAAATCACGCGGCCCGCGACCGCCAGCGCGCGGTTGAGGTCCTGTTCGACCAGCAGGATCGTCGCGCCGGACTGGATGACGCGCTGCAACGATTCGTACGCGTGCGCCACCGCGACCGGGGAAAGCCCGAGCGATACCTCATCCAGCAGCAGGACCTCCGGGTTCGTGATCAGCGCCCGCGCAATGGCCGCGGCCTGCTGCTCGCCGCCGGACAGCGTGCCGCTCCTCTGTTTCAGGCGCGGCGCGAGATTGGGGAAAATGGCCATGGTCGAATCGACGTCCCATGGGCCCTTGCGACCCGACGCTTTCGCGAGCATCAGGTTCTCGTGCACGGTCATGTCGGTGAACAGGTGCCGCCCCTCGGGCACCAGCGCGATGCCGCGCTTCACCCTCTGGTAGCTCGGTACCGCCGTGATGTCCTTGCCATCCAGCAGGACGTGCCCGCCGGTTGGCCGGTGGGCACCGGCGAGCGCCCGGAAGAGCGTGGTCTTGCCCGCGCCATTGGCACCCACGAAGGCGATGATTTCGCCCTTGTCCACCCCGAAGCTGACGTCGCGCACCGCGCGCAGCAGGCCGTGGCGTACGTCCAGCGACTGGACCTCGAGCAGGCTCATCGCGCGGCCCCTACGCCCAGGTACGCTTCCGCGACCACCGGATCGGCGATCACGTCGTTCGGGACGCCATCGGCAATGATGGCGCCATCGTGCAGGCAGACCAGTCGGCGCACCGCCTGCATCAACAGCGGCACCACGTGCTCCACCCAAACGATCGATATGCCGCGTTCGTTGAGGGCACGGATCATTTCCAGCAGCCCGGCCGATTCAGCTTCGGTCAATCCACCTCCGATTTCGTCGAGCAACAACACCTTGGGATCCGTCGCAAGCGCCCGCGACAGTTCCAGGCGCTTGCGGTCGAGCAAGCCGAGTGACTCCGCCAATCGATTGGCCTGGGTGAGCATGTCGGTGAACCGCAAGGCCTCGATTGCGTTTTGCTGCGCCACGTCACGGTGGACGTGGCCCGCGTTCTCCGCCGCCACCAGCACGTTTTCGAAAACCGTCATGCCATTGAAAGGCCGCGGGACCTGATGCGTGCGCACCAGTCCGCGCCGGCAGCGCGTCGCCATCGGCAGGTCGGTCACATCCTCCTCGTTGAATCGCACGCGGCCCGCCATCGGCCGCAACGCCCCGACCAGCACGCTGAAGAACGTCGTTTTCCCCGCGCCGTTGGGGCCGACCACGCCCACCAGTTCACCCGGCTCCACCGCGAAGCTGAGGCCGCGGAGCACGCGCAACGCGCCGAAGCTCACATTGATGCCGTCGGCTGCAAGGACCGTGCTTCGCGATTCCTGGGCCATCACGCGTGATACGGCACCAGCTTTCGCTGGATGGGAACCTGCGGGTCGATCGCGTGTTCGACGGTCACCAGATCGAGCTCGTATTTCGACCCGGGCCGGGCCTTGAC
>JBOHYX010000343.1:0-3140 GCA_050738115.1 Rhodanobacteraceae bacterium | reverse complement strand
GTGCGCGGCCACGCGCCGAAGCTGCGTTTCGCGCATCCGGGTGGCGACCATCCGCCGAACATCGTGGTCCACGGCACCCGCACCCGACACATCGCGCCCGACTACCGCCGCTATCTCGAAAACTTCTTCCGCAGGCGCTACAAGCTGGAAGGCACGCCCGTCCGCGTCGAGTTCCGCGAGGGCGAAAATCCTTACGCAGGGAAACCGCGCGCGCCGGCGGCAAGCCGGAAGCGCAATCATGGGCGGCCCCGGCTCGGCAAACGCGGCCGTTGATGCCGCACCGGCAGCGTTGCCAGTGGCGCGCCCGGAGATCGCCCGCGGTCCGCGGTGACGCAGGACGGGGATTGGCGCGGATGCACGCGGATCGGTTCTTCTGTCGGCTCCGTCCACGGATATCCGATTTGATCCGCGTCGCCGTCGTCCTTGCCGATTGTGGCCATCGTCGTGCGGCCGGATAATACCCACTTTGCAACGATCGGCAGATTGATGACGGCTCGCATTCTCGATGGGCGAAAGATCGCCGCTGAAGTGCTCGAGCACGTGACCGGGGGTGTGCGCGAACGGCTCGCGGCGGGTCATGCTGCGCCGGGTCTCGCGGTGGTCCTCGTCGGCACCGATCCAGCCTCGGCGGTGTACGTGCGCAACAAGCGCAAGGCCTGTCTGCAGGCCGGATTCCGCTCGTTCGACCATGACCTGCCGTCGGATACCGACGCAGCGGAACTATTCGCGCTGGTCGACCGGCTCAACGCCGATCCGGACGTGCACGGCATCCTGGTGCAACTGCCGCTGCCGCCGCACATCGACGCTGCCGCGCTAATCGACCGGATCGATCCGCGCAAGGATGTCGATGGCTTCAGCGCGACCAACATGGGTCACCTGGCGTTGCGCCGTTTCGGATTGCGCCCGTGCACCCCGAAGGGCGTGATGACGCTGCTGGGCCGCACTGACCGGCCGGTGCGCGGCCAGAACGCGGTCGTGGTCGGGGTGTCCAATCACGTGGGACGGCCGCTCGTGCTGGAGCTTTTGATCGCCGGATGCACCACGACCTGCTGCCACAAGTTCACGCGCGACCTTGGCGAGGCGGTGCGGCAGGGCGACATCGTGGTCGCCGCGGTCGGCAAGCCCGGCATCGTCAAGGGTGACTGGATCAAGCCCGGCGCGATCGTGATCGACGTCGGCATCAACCGGATGCAGGATGGCCATCTGCTCGGCGACGTCGAGTTCGAACCGGCCGCGCGGCGCGCGTCGTGGATCACGCCGGTGCCCGGTGGCGTCGGGCCGATGACCGTCGCGACGCTCATGGAAAACACGCTGGAAGCCGCGCAGGCGATCGACGGGGCTGCGAACGCATCCCAGTCCTCAAGTCCTGAAGCATGGGTCCGCAAATAAACGCAAATGCGCGCCAATGGAAGCGCAGATCGGTTGAGTCGCTCTTGAGCATTCGCGTTTATTCGCGTTCATTTGCGGACCGTGTTGCTTTCGCCCCAGCCGCTCTTCCAGCATCCAGCCGCGTATAATGGTCGATTGCATCGAGGGTTCCGTCCCATGCGCATCCTCGCCGAGGCCCTGACCTACGACGACGTCTACCTCGTACCGGCGCATTCCGCCGTCGTGCCGCGCGACGTCGACACGACCACGAACCTGACGCGCGCGATCCGCCTCAACATCCCGTTGATGTCCTCGGCGATGGATACCGTGACCGAGGCGCGCCTCGCGATCACGATGGCGCAGTGCGGCGGCATCGGCATCATCCACAAGAACATGACGGTCGAACGCCAGGCCGCGGAAGTCCGGCTGGTCAAGAAGTTCGAGGCAGGCGTGATCCGCGATCCGGTCACCGTCGGGCCGCATACCTCGATCGGCGAGGTCAAGCGCATCACGCGCGCCCACAACATATCCGGCGTGCCGGTGGTCGAGGAAGGCAGCAAGCTCGTCGGCATCGTCACCAGCCGCGACCTGCGGTTCGAGAAGAAACCCGACGACCCGGTGAAGAACATCATGACCCGCAAGGACAAGCTGGTCACGGTGAAGGAGGGCGCCGGCGAGGACGAGATCGTCGGGCTGCTGCACAAATACCGGATCGAAAAGGTGCTGGTGGTCAACGACGCGTTCGAGCTGCGCGGCCTCATCACCGTCAAGGACATCCAGAAGGCCCACGACAATCCGCACTCGGCGAAGGACTCGCACGAGCGGCTGCGGGTCGGCGCGGCGGTCGGCGTGGGCGGCGAAACCGAGCGGCGCGTCGAGGCACTCGCCGAGGCGGGCATCGACGTGATCGTGGTGGATACCGCGCACGGACATTCGCAGGGCGTACTCGACCGCGTCACGTGGATCCGCAAGCACTACCCGCACCTGCAGATGATCGCCGGCAACATCGTCACCGGCGAGGCGGCGCGGGCCTTGCGCGACGCCGGCGCCGACGCGGTCAAGGTCGGCGTGGGACCGGGGTCGATCTGCACCACGCGCATCGTCGCCGGCGTCGGCGTGCCGCAGGTCACCGCGATCTCGATGGTCGCCGAGGCGCTCAAGGGCGAGATTCCGCTGATCGCCGATGGCGGCGTCCGCTACTCCGGCGACGTCGCCAAGGCGATCGTCGCGGGCGCTTCCTGCGTGATGCTGGGGTCGATGTTCGCTGGTACCGAGGAAGCACCGGGCGAAATCGAGCTGTACCAGGGGCGCTCGTACAAAAGCTACCGCGGCATGGGCTCGCTGGGCGCCATGCAGAACGGCTCATCGGACCGCTATTTCCAGGAGGAGGCCGCGGCCGACAAGCTGGTCCCGGAAGGCATCGAGGGCAGGGTGCCGTACCGCGGACCGCTGCGCGCGATCGTGCACCAACTGGTCGGCGGCCTGCGCGCATCGATGGGCTACTGCGGCTGCGCCAACATCGAGGCCATGCGCACGCAACCGCAGTTCGTGCGCGTCACCGGCGCCGGCGTACGCGAAGCGCACGTGCACGACGTGCAGATCACCAAGGAAGCGCCGAATTATCGGCTGGGCTGAAAGCCGGGACTCGGGACTCGGGACCCGGGACTCGGAAAAGCAGCATTCGTGACAGCGGCGTTACTCGGCCGCACCATCTGGCCGAGCGCTGCGCCTGACTGGAAACCTTCAGGACACACGGAACCCGAGTCCCGAGT
>JBOHYX010000342.1:0-3151 GCA_050738115.1 Rhodanobacteraceae bacterium | reverse complement strand
CGACAAGCTCGCGTCCGAACTCGTGCACGGCTTGACCCAGGTCGGGTTGCAAGCGGGCGAAGCCGATCACATTGCCCGCAGCGCGCTTGAGCTGCGGCTGCGGATGGCGCCCACGGCCATGACGCCACCGCCAAGCCAGACCGAGTTGCTGATCCACCTGAAGTCGCGCCGCAAGACGGGCACGCCCGCAGCCACGCCCACGACCACGGCCGCGACCACGGCGACCGCCACGCCCGGGCCCGCACCGCCACAGGCGCCGCTGACGCCGGCTGAACGCCGCGCGTTCGAGGATCTCACGCGGTTGTCGTTCGGCGCCTGGCTGGAGTTCACGGTCAACCAGCAAGGCCAGAAGGTCGCGCGCAAGCTCGTGTGGTACAACCCGGCGAGCGGCAATTGCCTGCTGGTCAGCGCACACGGGACGGCGGCGCCTGAACGCACGCTGGACCGGATCGCGCGGCTGATGGCGCGCGGCCAGGCGCGCATCCTGCCGCCGCAGGATGGCGGTATGATCGACCGTGCGTGGAATACATTGCTCTCGGGCTTGCGGAAATTCGGCCGCGTCCACCCACCCACGGTACCCGCGACATGAACGACGAACGCCGCAGCGCCCCGCGCAAATCGGCCACCGGTCCCGTCGAGGTCATCGACAGCATCAGCGGCGAAAGCATCGGGCGGATCGGCAACCTCTCGCGCAACGGCATGATGCTGATCTGCCACCGGCCGCTGCGTGACGGCGCGCTCTACCAGCTCCGCTTCCGCCTTCCCGACCGCCACGGCATCCCGATCGACCTCGAAACCGGCGTCCACGCGATGTGGACCGAACAGGCCGCGACCAACGGTTACCAGTGGTCGGGCCTCCGGATCATTTCGATCAGCGGGGCCGCCGCCGCGTCGCTGGACCACTGGCTCGAACCGGCGTGAGCTTGTGCGTCCCTGATCGCTGCGTTGTTTTGCGATCGTCCCTGATCGCTGATTCGCCTGCCGCCGTCGACGCTTGCCAGATCCTGCGCAACGAACATCAGAACGCCCTTCCCTGGGCTGACTTTCAACAACAGCAGGCACAATCGAAGCGCACGGCGGTCCGGACTTTGCGTTGTCGCGCACGTCGCCGCATCATGGCGGTCCGGTTCCTGACGAAGCCACCATGACCGCCAACCCGCAGGACAACCTTTCCGCACTGTATCCGGCGCATCTCGCCGAAATCGAAAAGCGCGGCACCGATGCGCTGGCTGCGTGCAGCCGCGACACGCTCGTGGTGGCGGCCGGGCAGCCGCACGGCTGGTTCCTCGACGATCAGGATTACCCGTTCAAGGCGAACCCGCACTTCCTCGCCTGGCTGCCGTTGACCGACGCGCCGGGAAGCTGGATCGTGTACACGCCGGGCTCGAAACCGAAGCTGGTCTTCGTGCAACCGCACGACTACTGGCACGTGGTCCCCGCCGCGCCGGCAGGCTACTGGACGCGACACTTCGACATCGTGACGATCCGCTCGCCGGACGCGGCGCGCGCGCACCTGCCGAAGGATCCCTCGCGCTGCGCCATCGTCGGCGAGGCCAACGCGGCGGTCGGTGACGTGGTTCCCGACAATCCCGAGCGGCTGATGCACCTGCTGCACTACCGCCGCGCGTTCAAGACGCCGTATGAGATCACCATGATGCGCACGGCCAGCAAGCTCGGTGTGCACGGCCACCGCGCGGCGGAACAGGCGTTCCGCGAAGGCCTCTCGGAATTCGACATCCACTGCGAATACCTCAAGGCGACGCGGCTCGCCGCGCACGAGTTGCCGTACGGCAACATCATCGCGCTGGATTCGCACGGCGCAGTGCTGCATTACATGCACTTCGACCGCAATCCGCCGGCGCACGCGCATTCGTTCCTGATCGACGCCGGCGGCAACTTCCACGGCTACGCCTCCGACATCACGCGCACGTATGCGTCGCCCGACGCCGGCGAGTTCCAGGCACTGATCGACGCCTTGGAAACCGCGCAGCAGGGGTTCTGCGCGAGGGTGCGCTCCGGGCAAAGCTATCCCGAGCTGCACGTCCATGCACACCACGTGCTGACGCAGGCGCTCAGCGACCAGGGCTTCATCACCTGCTCACCCGAAGCTGCGATCGCGAGCGGCATTTCAGCGGCGTTCTTCCCGCACGGCCTCGGTCACCTCATCGGCCTGCAGGTCCACGACGTGGGCGGCTTCGCGCGCGACGAGGCCGGCAACACGATTCCGAAACCCGACGGCCATCCCTATCTTCGCCTCACCCGCACCCTGCAGCCGGGCATGGTCACGACGATCGAACCGGGTCTGTATTTCATCGACATGCTGCTGGATGAACTCAAGGCCAGGTCGGCAGCGAAAGACGTGGTATGGGACAAGGTCGACGCGTTCCGGAAATACGGCGGCATCCGCATCGAGGACGACGTCGTCTGCACCGAAGGTGATCCCGTGAACCTGACGCGCGAGGCGTTCGCGGCGGCGTAGATCCCGAACAAGCGACGCGCATGTCCCACCCGCCTCACCCGGGGCGACGACTCTCATCCCGCCGTCGGCACCTTGAACGGGTTGGCCACAACCAGCTCACCGAGGCGCCGACCATGACTGAAATCCTCGCTGTACAGCGCCTCGCAATGGCTGCGAATCGCCGCCTCGGCGATCAGCGCATCGAACCAGGAAAGCTGCTCGGCCGCCGCAAGCTCATGCGCATCCAGCACCATGGCCGCGCAGGCCCCGACGACCTCGAACATGGCGAGGGCGCCAAGGGCCGCGCGCGTATCGGCGACGGGAAACGCAGGCTTCAACTTGCCGGTCAGGACGGCGCGAAATTCGATCAGCACCTGCGTGGAAACGACGATGGTGTGCGCTTCCGCCAGCTCGCGCAGCCAGCGCGCGATGAACGCCGACTTCTCTGGCTGCCGGCGATCGAGCCGATACACCCACAAGTTGGTGTCGACGAACGCGCGCACCCGGGCAGGCCAGCTCAGCGCTTGTGCAGCGACGCGCGCGACCACCGGCGTGCGCTGCGCGATCGGCTGCGGGCGGCCAGCGCGTCCAGCGCATCCAGCGCATCCAGCCGCCGCGATTTGGCGTCGGCGTAGCGCGTCAGGAACTCCCGCACCACGGCGTTCACCGAGGTGCGCTCGCGCAATGCCGCCT
>JBOHYX010000341.1:0-3175 GCA_050738115.1 Rhodanobacteraceae bacterium | reverse complement strand
GATGATGCGGTCGATGGTGCCGTTTCGTAGTTCGCTCCCCAACGCCAGGACCTCCTGGGTCACGGCGCGCAGTTGCTGGTTTTGCTTCTCCATCCGGTCCAGTTCGCGGGTTTGATCGGCTGACGGCCGTTCGGTTCGCCAGTGGCTGATCTGCTGGGCGTAGATGTCCACGAACTCCAACTGCTCGGCGTGAACCTTCTTGCTCCGGTCGATGGTGGCGTCGTCGAGCACATGCGGGCGCGTCCGTGCCTGGGTCAGCGTCTCGAGATGTATGCGCGTGTCGTCCAGAGCGCCGTCGATCATGCGCGCGATCAGCGGCATTTTGCTGATCGGCTGCCAGTTCACCGGGTCGGAGTGCGGCATGATGGGTCCTCTGGCTCAGGCCAAGGCGGGTTCGGGCGCCGTCTCGGCGCGCCGGCGGGGGGACTGGAAGTAGCTTCCATTGGGGATGACGTGGGCGTGCGCGAGCGGTGACACGCGGGCCAGGTCTTCGTTCTTCACCTCGTGGCCGGCGGCGCGGAGCTGGTCGACGATGCGAGCGATATGGACGGTGTTCCACACCAGCACGGCGTTGGAGAGCAGGCTGAGGCTGCTGGCCTTGTTCATCACCTCCTCGTAGTCGCCGGACCGGAAGCTGCCCTGGTTGGCGAAGAACAGCGACTTGGCGAGAATGTGGCGGAACTCGCCGCGGTTGAGTTGCAGCTGGATGGCGTCGCGCAGCGGCTCTTCCTGAATGTAGCGCAGGATATGCACGGTCTTCATCAAGCGCCCGAGCTGGGCGAGCGCGCTGGCGAGACGATCCGATGCGCCGGCATTGGCCAGGCGCTGCATGACGACATGCGCCGGGGTCAGCCGGTCCTTCAGCGACGCCGCGAGGCGAACCAGCTGATCCCACTGCTCGATGATCAGTTCGATATTGATGTGGCCGCGCAGCAGCGGCTGCAATACGCCGTAGTCGGTGTCGCGATCGACGCAGCTGAGCACCTGGTCGGGCAAGTCCTTTATCCGCGGCACGAAGGCAATGCCGAGCAGGGCGCAGAGGCCGAACAGATGTTCTGTGAAGCCATGGGTATCTGACGTGTGCTCGCGGATGGCCAGCGCGGTGTCGTTGTCGAGGATGCCGCCGAGCACGTAGCCAGCTTCGCGCGGCGCACACGAGATCGCCTGGGTGGCGTAGACGCTGTGCTGGTCCGAGGTGTGCGTATAAAGCTGGAGTGCCCGATCGTAGTAGCCGAAATAACGCGGATAGACGCTGCCGAGCAGGCTGTCACGTTCGACCGCGAATCGCTGGCCGTCGGAGGAGGAGCGGCTGCCGTCGCCCCAGATGAAGCTGAGCTTCAGGCCGTGGTGGTGATCGACCAGGATGGTGTTGGCCGCCTTGAGCGTGGCGTCGCGCAGGAACCATCGGCTGGTGTCCTGCAGCGCTTCCGCAGTGAGAGTGTCGACGCTCTGGCTCATGGCGGCGAGGCCGAGATTGGTGCCGTGCGCGATCAGGGTGGCGAGCAGCGAGCGGTGCGGGTCGGCGCCGCGCGGCTGATAACCACCAAGCGGTTGGAAGGCGCGCGTGAAGCCGCACCATTCATCGACGTCCTGCAACAGATCCTCGATGCGGACGCGCGGCAGGCTGGTGCTGATGGTGGCGCGCAGTTCATGCAGCGCGCGCGGGATCGCCATCGCATCCCGCCGTTTGAGCCTGAGCCGACCATCGCGGATCTCGGCGAAGCGGTTGCCGGACATGCCGCGCTCCGCGGCCCGCGCCGCCCGGTCGAACTCGGCGATGAGGCGGCCCAGGAACGCCTGCCCGTCGATCGGCAGGTCGAGACGCTGGTAGGCCTGTTCGCGGGCGGTCTGCCACTTTGGTTCATCATAGATCAGGTTCCAGAAGGATACGTGGTCGCGGCTTTGGGCCAGGAACAAGCCGCCGGCGCGGAGCGCGGCGCGAACCGCAAAGGCGAGCGAGATTTCCCAGATGGCGCGGTCCAGTTCGCCGCTCGCCTTGTCATCGGTGATGAGATGGGCACGCCAGTCGGCCTGCACGAAGCCGTGCGGATCGTGCTTTGTCAGCGGGCCGTGCGTGCCGGCATCCAGCGCGCGCAGGATCTCGATTGCTCCGAGAAGGGTTTCGCTTCCGGGGGCGGCCTGGAACGGCAGGGCGAAGAACGCCGGCAGGTATTGGCGCAGCGTGCTGTAGCGCGCGAGCATGGCGTCGAGATGACCGCGGGTCTCCAGCCGCTCATAAGCACGACAGGCAATTGCCGCCTCGATCAGGGCAGGAGCGTTCACCGCTTCGCGGAAAGCGCCGATCGTCTGCTCCTTGTCGGCTTCGGCCAGCGCGTCGACGCCGCCGAGCACACAGTGCAACCCGTCGCGGGCGAGGCGACGCAGGGTCTTGCGGTGCTTCTCGACGGCGTTGCGGGATTTGCGGTTCATCGCGGTCAGGAACAGGTCGTTCATTTCGACGATCTGGTCGAGCAGCGTCTTGCGGGCCTCCACCAGGTAGCAGGCCACCAGTGCGTCACGTTTGGGCTTGGCGAAGCGGCGGAGATCGCGCGCATCATAGCGGCGTCCGAGTTGGCCCAGTTGGCGTACGATCTTCGGATCAAGGTCGTCCAGCGCGCTGCCGTTGCCGAGCAATTCCTCGATCAGGCGCAGGCGGACGATATCGCCCTTGATCGCCGCGGCATTGGGGGATTTCGGGTAGTCCTTCAACCGGAACAGGCTGGAACGCGCATCGCCTTCCGGTACTTCGATCAGCAGCTCGATTGCGTTCCGCAAGGTTGGCGGCAATCGGCTCGTGACCATCTGGAACAAGTCGGTCGTGGCATGCATCACCTCGGCTCGCACCAGCCGTTCGAGTGTGCTCATGGCCGGCAGCATCACCCGCCCGTCCCGCAGCTTGCCTTCCGCGCGCAGCAGGAGTTCCGCGACGGTGCGGCCTTCGACCGCGCCTTGGCGCAGCCATTCTCGTAGGTCGGCGGCAGCCTGCCGATCAAAGTCGCGGATGCCGAGATAGCGGCGGATGCGCAGCGATTGCTCCCGCTCGGTCTGCGCACGGCCTGGTCTGTCAAGAAACAGCAGCGGGGCCAACCCGAGTTGGCGGGACAGGTGGTTGACGATCTTGATCGGTGCCTGCCGGTAGTCGTCCAGAAAGCGGCCATGGGCCCGCATGACGCAG
>JBOHYX010000340.1:0-3183 GCA_050738115.1 Rhodanobacteraceae bacterium | reverse complement strand
GTTCTGGTTGATGATCATGGGTCCGCCGGGCGCGAGCGCCACCGTCTTGGCCGCCGTCAGCGAGCCGCCGAGCTTGCGTTTCGGGATCGGATTGCCGTAGCGGTCATGCGGCCGCCGGCCCGTGGCGGCGACCAGCACGTGCAGGTAGCCCTGGGTATCACCAAAGAACACCAGGCCGCCATGGACCACGGGCGCGCCCTTGATCGGCGTGTTGACGCGGTACTCCCAGATTTTCCTTCCGGTGTCGACATCGAAGCAGAAAAAAGAGTCGGTGTACGGGCTGCCGATGTATACGCGACCGTCGGCGATCGTCGGCGCGCCGGACGTGTTGTCGGACTGCTCGGGCCCGTACCCCATCAGCGTTTTCCACAACAACTTGCCGGTGCGCCCGTCGAACCCGTAGACGAACTCAACGTACTGCCGCGCGTCCGGCCAGCGCCGGTTTTCTTCCGGCGTCATGAAGGTGTGGTATTTCTCCGCGGTGATGACGACCACGTCATGGGCGGATACGGCCGGCGAGACGTCGGTAAAGGAGCCCTGCTCGTCGTACTGCCACAGCAGCTTGTGGGCCTTGAGGTCGACCGCGACCACCGCGTTCTGGGCGCCGACGTACAGCGTGTCGCCCTTGATCGCCGGCGAAGACATGCTCACCCAGCCGGGCAGCTTCACCTGCCACAGCAGCTTGCCGGTTCGGGCGTCCAGCGCCAGCAGCCGGCCGGCGCCGGTCGCGGCCAGGATGTCTCCGTGCCAGTACGCCGGCGTGGGCATCACCTCGCCCTCGGTCGGATGTTGCCACAGTGTGGCGCCCGTTTTGGGATCGATCGCCATCACGCCGCTCGCGCCCGTACCGCGCACGTCGGCGTTCTTGAACACGCGATTGCCGTAGCCGAGGTAAATGCGACCGTCCACGGACACCATGTCCGTGTGGACCCAGTTGGGCGCGTGCCGCCAGTACGGGTTGTCGTTGCCCCACTCGAGATCGCCGGTCAGGACGTCGAAGGCAAACAGGCCGCCACTGAGGTGATCGCCGACATACAGATGATCGCCCACGATCACGGGGGTCGCGCGGACCGGGTCGCGGGTCTTGAAGTGGCGGTCCGGCAGCGTGGGCGAGCCATTTTCGAACACCGCGTTGTGCGTTGCGTTCATGCGGTACTGCGGCCATTCCGTCGGACCGAACGGCTTCGGCTTGGCCGCCACGCCCAGCATGGGCACGATCGAAATCGCCGCGACGAGCAGGCTTGCAAGTATCTTCATGGGATCCCTCCAACCGATACGCGTATGCTCCGTGGCCTTGGCCCGAATGTGCACCGGCCAACGCCCATACCTCATACTTTATGGGCAGCGATCTGAACGGCTTGCAGCCTTGGCTCCGCGGTCGCCTCGGCTGCGAACGCGATGCCCGGCGTGCACAGGAATCCAGGATCGGCGCAACAGCGTCGTTCCGCAGGCACACGGCACTCCTCTCGTCGTCATTCCGGGGCTGCCGCGGCTCCATCGCGGCAGAACCCGGAATCCAGCTCTCCGCGTGATGTCGACTTGCGATGTGTTGGCTACAAGGCAAAAACTGGATTCCGGGTTCCGGCCTGCGGCCGGCCCCGGAATGACTATGGTTGTCTGGTGCTCCGGCCCCCGGTCCCCGGTCCCTGGTCCCCGCTTACAGGCCACACCAGCATCGCGTCGCCATAGGAGTAGAAGCGATAGCGCTGCATGACGGCGTGGCGGTACGCGGACAGCACGAAGTCGCGCCCGGCGAATGCCGAAACCAGCATCAACAGGGTCGATTCAGGCAGGTGGAAATTGGTGATCAAGCCGTCGATGCTGGTGATCCGGCAACCCGGGAAGATGAAAATGCGCGTTTCGCCCGCGAACGGTTCCAGCCCTCCGCACTCGCCGCGCGCGGCTTCGAGTGCGCGCACCACCGTGGTCCCGACCGCGACCACCCGCCCGCCACGGGCGCGGGTGCGCTGGATCTTCGCGACCAGTTCCGCGCCGACGTTCAACCACTCGCGGTGCATCCGGTGGTCTTCGACCTTCTCGACCCGGACCGGCTGGAAGGTGCCCGCGCCGACGTGCAGCGTGACGTAGCCGCAATCGATGCCGCGCTCGCGCAGCGCGTCCAGCACCGCGGCATCGAAGTGCAGGCCGGCGGTGGGGGCGGCCACGGCGCCGGGGTGCCGCGCGTACACCGTCTGATAGCGCTCGCTGTCGTGTACGTCGTCCGGCCGCGTGATGTATGGCGGCAGCGGCACGTGGCCGATCCGCACCAGCAGTTTTTCCAGCGGCTCCGCGCCTTCGAAACGCAAGTCGAAGAACGCACCGTCACGCCCGAGCACCCGCACCGGCGTGCCGTCGTCGAGTTCGATCACGTCCCCGTCGTGCGGTTTCTTGCTGACACCCAGCATCGCAACCGCGGTGTGGTCGCCGGTGATGCGTTCCAGCATGAGCTCGACCGCGCCGCCACTCTGCTTGTGCCCGAACAGGCGCGCCGGCAGCACGCGGGTGTCGTTGAACACCAGCAGGTCGCCGGGACTCAGCAGATCCGGCAGCTCGCGGAACGCGTGATCGGACAACGACTGGTGCGGGGCGTCGACCAGCAACAGGCGACTGGCGCTGCGCTCGGGCAGCGGCTGCTGCGCGATCAGGTCGAGCGGCAGGTCGTAGTGGAAGTCGGATTTTTTCAAGAGCCGGGAATGGGGATTCGGGAATCGAAAGAGCATAGCGAGATGCTGGCGCAACGCGCACTCGCGCACCAGGGAGCATCGCACTTCTCCCGAGTCCCGTGTCCCGAGTCCCGGCTCAGCCGTCACTCGGCGTGATCGAACTCCGGCATCGCTTCGAACGATTCCCCCGCGCGCCACGCGTCGGCGTCCGGCCGTTCGTACACGATCTTGCCGCCAACGATCGTGTACAGCACGCGCGTACGCAGGATGTCGTCGACGGGCAGCGTCAGGAGATTGCCGGAGAACACGTCGAGGTCGGCGAGCTTGCCGGGTGAGAGCGAACCCAGCTCGTCTTCCTCGAACAGCGCGTAGGCATTGTTCCAAGTGTAGTCGCGAAGTTCCTGCATCCGGGTCTTGGCCTCCGCGGGGAAGAAGGTCTTGCGGCCGTGATCATAGGCGCGGGTCACGCCGCAGTAGAAATTCGCGATCGGGTTGGTGTCCTCGACGGGCGTGTCGCTGC
>JBOHYX010000339.1:0-3192 GCA_050738115.1 Rhodanobacteraceae bacterium | reverse complement strand
CTGGTGTGCGGTGCCTCACAAGGGATCGGCCGCGCCTGCGCAATCGAGCTGGCAGCGCTCGGGGCCAGCGTCACGCTGCTGGCCCGGCGCGCGGAAGTCCTGGAAGCGCTCACGGCGGAGCTCCCGCGCATCCATGCCGCGCAGACGCACGATTTTCTCGTGGCCGACTCCGCTGATACCGAAGGCCTTCGCGCATGCGTCCACCAGCTCGCCGCGACGCGCCCTGTGCACGTCCTCGTCAACAACTCCGGCGGGCCGCCGCCGGGTGCGGTACGCGGCGCCCGCGTCGACGCATTCCTGGATGCGTACCGCGCACATCTCCTCGCCAACCAGGTGCGCGCGGAAATCGTGATTCCCGGGATGCAGGACGCCGGCTACGGTCGCATCATCAACGTCGTCTCGACGTCGGTGAAGGAGCCCCTCGCCGGCCTCGGCGTGTCCAACACCACCCGCTGGGCGGTGGCCGGCTGGGCCAAGACGCTGGCGACCGAGCTCGCGCCGCTCGGCATCACCGTCAACAACGTGCTACCCGGATCGACGCGGACGCCGCGCGTCGAACAGGTCGTCGCGGCGCGCGCACGGAAGTCCGGGCAGAGCGTCGATGCCGCGCAACGCGCGATGGAATTGGAAATCCCCATGCACCGCTTCGCCGATCCCGCGGAAATCGCGGCTGCCGTGGCGTTCCTCGCATCGCCCGCCGCCGGCTACATCACCGGGATCAACCTGCCGGTGGACGGCGGACGCACCCGCTCGCTCTGACTTCGACACATCCGGGGGCGGTATCGGCCGCGGCGCACCCGCTCCGCAGCGCGTCCAGGCGCGCCTCGGACCAACCTATGGCATGGTGCCTGGCGTCGCGCAGGGTCTTCAATGCACGGTGGACGCGGGCGCGCGTCGATGACGCAGGTCCGGAGGGCGCGACATGAAGGCCAGTCTGGCGATCGTGGCGGTGGTGATGGTTGCAGCCTTCGCGCTGCCCGGATACGCGGCGCAGCACGCGAACCCCGGCAGCAGCGCACCACCGCAGGCCAGTTCGACGCCGGTCCCGAAGGCGCGCAAGGTCGTCACCCACGCCAGCGTCGAGATCGGCGGCAAGACCATCCGTTACACCGCCACCGCCGGCACCATCGTGCTGCGCAATGACAAGAACCAGCCGACCGGCAGCATGTTCTATGTCGCCTACACCGAGGATGGCGTGCGCGACCTTGCCAAGCGGCCGGTGACGTTCCCGTACAACGGCGGCCCCGGCGCATCGTCGAACTGGCTGACGATGAGTGGGTTGGGACCGTACAAGGTCGCTCTCGTCAACGGCGCCGCGACGCCGCCGGCGCCGTATTCGGTGAAGCCGAGCCACGACAGCATCCTCAACGATTCCGACCTCGTGTTCATCGACGCGATGGGCACGGGCTTCAGCCACATCGGCGGCAAGGGCAAGGGCAAGATGTTCTGGGGCGTCGACCAGGACGTGAAGGCCTTCGGCCAGTTCATCCAGCGCTACATCACCGAAAACGACCGCCGGAATTCGCCGCTGTTCCTGTACGGCGAAAGCTACGGCACCACCCGTTCCGCGGCGCTCGCGTATTACCTGCAGGACCATGGGATTGCGGTGAACGGCGTCATCCTGCAGTCGTCGATCCTGAACTACTTTGACTTGTCTCCGGGTTCCGACGACAAATACATCTTCACCCTGCCCAGCTTCGCGGCCCTCGCCTGGTACCACAACAAACTGCCACACAAGCCGGCGAGCATGCCGGAATTCGTCGAGCAGGCACGCAAGTTCGCCGACGGGCCCTACGCCCAGGCGCTGCGGGAGGGCAACAAGCTGCCGAAGGCACAGATGGATGCCATGGCGGAAAAGCTGCACGATTTCACCGGACTGCCGGTCGACTATCTCGAGCGTGCCAACCTGCGCGTGACCAGCGCGGAGTTCCGCAAGGAACTGATGCTGCCCGAACGCGAGCACATCGGTCGCTACGATGGGCGTTATGTCGCGAGCGACGTCAGCGCAATCGCCTCGAAGCCGACCTTCGACCCATCCGACCAGCAGATTTCGCCCGCGCTCAACCAGGGCTACCTGTGGTACGTGCACCATGTGCTGAAGTGGGAAACCGATCGCGAGTACGTCGGGCTCAACTTCAAGGCGTTCAAGGACTGGGACTGGGACCACACGCCACCCGGCAGCTTCGGCAACCCCTTCAGGAAACAGCGGCTGCCGGATGTCGCTCTCGACATCGCCGCGGCGATGCGCAAGAACCCGTACCTGCGCGTGCTGTCCGAGAACGGCTACTTCGACCTCGCGACCCCATTCCATGCGACTGAATATGACCTCGACCACGTGACGCTCAGTCCCAAACTCCAGAAGCACATCGAGTTTGCCTACTTCGATTCGGGCCATCCGATCTACATCAACCCGAACGCGCTGAAGGCGATGCACGGCGTCCTTGATCGCTTCTACGCAAGCACGCTGAAGGCCGACGCGGCGGCATACGGCGCCAAGCACTGAGCGTGTAGTCCGCTCCCCGCACCGCCCGGCTCCACGACCCGCCCCCGCCCCGGGGGCGTCGACAGCGAGGCGCGCCGTCGCCCTCCATGCGTCCCCAACCGGCGTACGATGATGCGCGTTCGCGCACATCGGCGGTGGATCGGGTGGACGGGCGGATTCCAGGCATGGCGTCAGTCCGCGGGCATCGGCGCGACAGCGCACCGCCCAGGGCGACGATGCTCCTTGCGCTGGTGGCGGTCTGCGCATTGCTGCTTGGAGCCTGTGCCCCTGAATCGATTGCGCCCAACCGTGCGAGGCCGTCGGCGGCGCTTGCGGTCCTGCCGCTCACCATGCCGGCGGCAAACCCCGACACCCGCTGGTTCAGCGACGGCATCAGCCGCGAGTTGATCGGTGCGCTCGGGCGCAACCCCGGACTGCGGGTCACGGCGTGGCACGCCGCGCAGCACTTCCGCGCCGGCGCGCGGGACCCCGCCATCACTGCTGAGGAACTCCACGTTGCCAGCCTGCTGCGCGGGACCCTCCTCGCGCAGGGCGACCAGATCGTGCTGTTTGCGGAACTGGCCGATGCCCGCAGCGGGCGCGACATCTGGTCGCGGTCCTGCAGCGGCACGCTTGCAGCCCTGGCGGCCCTGGAATCGCGAGTCGCGTGCGACGTGGGAATCGCACTGCACGCGGGCCCGGGTCCGGCG
>JBOHYX010000338.1:0-3192 GCA_050738115.1 Rhodanobacteraceae bacterium | reverse complement strand
CCTTCGTGGATGCCGGCGGCGATGTAGATGTCGCGCTTGTTCGGGCTGATCGTGACCTGCGCCGAGTTGATGTTGAAATCGGCGTAGCCGCGGTCGAGGTAGAACGAGGCCAGCTTGGTGAGATCCCCCGACAGCTTCTCGCGCGAGTACTGGTCGTTGTTCGTGAAAAACGAAAGCAGGTTCGGCGTCCCGGATTCCCAGTCGTCGCGGATCGCGCGATCGGTGAACGAGTGGTTGCCGACGATATCGATCAACTGGATCTTGGCGGCCTTGCCTTCCTTGATGTCGATGTCGATCGCGACGCGGTTGCGATCGAGCATGGTGACGTGCGGCTCGACCTCGACGTTGTACTTGCCGCGGTCGTTGTACTGCGCGACCAGTTGCTGGCGGACCTGGTCGAGCGTGAGCCGGTTGAAGGTTTGACCGTCGGCGAGACCCGCGGACTTGAGGCCCTTCAGAAGCTGGTCGGTCTTGATGTCCTTGTTGCCGCGCACGGTCAGGCTGGCGATGGACGGGCGCTCCTTCACCTTGACGATCAGGATGTCGCCCTGGCGTTCCAGTTCCACGTCGCTGAAGAAGCCGGTGTTGAACAGCGTCTGGATGGCCTTCTGGGCTTCGGCATCGTTCATGACCTGGCCCGGTTCCACCGGCAGGTAGCTCAGGACCGTGCCGGCGGCGATGCGCTGCAGGCCTTCGATGCGGATGTCGCTGATGGTGAACGGCTGGAACGCGTACGCCGCGACCGGGGCAGCCAGTGCGGCGAACAGGATCAGTGCGGCGACTCGTTTCATCGTCGATTCCGGGACTCGGGAAGGTGTAGCGCAAGCCGCGCATCGTACAAGCGCAGCGGTGCGCGTGAAAGCGGAGCATTCACGCACGGGTTCGTCGGGACGCGTTTGCGTCGCCAGCCGGTGCTCACGAAACGATCCGCAGGATGTCGTTGTAGAACACCAGGCCCATCAACATCACCAGCAGCGCCATGCCCATGAACTGGCCGGCCGCCATCGCGCGCTCCGAGAGCGGGCTGCCCTTGACCAGTTCGATGACGTAATAGAGCAGGTGGCCACCATCCAGGATCGGGATCGGCAGCAGGTTCATGACGCCCAGGCTCAGCGAAATGATGCCGAGGAAATACAGGAACCAGGCTGGCCCGAGCTCGGCCGACGTCTGCGCGTACTGCGCGATCGCGATCGGCCCCGACAGGTTCGAAAGCGATGCCGAGCCGTCCAGCATGTGGCCGATCATCCTGACCGTGGTGGCCGTGAGGTTCCACGTCTGGCCGAATGCATCCGGGACCGCGGCGATCGGCCCGCGCCGCATCACCGTGTCGTATTTGACGGTAATGATTTTGGCGTAGATGCCCATCGCCCATGCCTTGCTGCCGTCGGGCTCCGTGGTCTCGCGCGGTTGCACGTCGACGGCGAAGCGGCGGTCGCCGCGTTGGACCTCGAGGGCCAACGGGTGGTTGGGCCCCGCGTGCTCGCGGGTGACTTCGACCAACTGGTTGAAGTCGGCGACGCGGGTGCCGTCGACGCTCAGGATCCGGTCGCCGGGCTCCAGGCCCGCCGCTTGCGCCGCGCTGTCGGGAAGCACCTTCCCGACCATCGCGGGCAGGCTGCGCTGCAGGGGCGACATCCCCGTATCGTCAACGATCTGCTGGTCGCTCGGGTGGACCGGCAGCTTGTTGAAGTCGAGCACGCGGGTGACGGTTGCGCCCGTCGGCGTGCGCAGTTCCAGCGGCGTCGGCTGGCGCGACTGGGCCGCATTGACCAAGGCCATGCCAAGGTCGGTCCAGTTCGAGATCGACTGTCCCGCGACGCTCAGCACGCGGTCGCCGCGCTGGATCCCTGCCTGCGCCGCCAAATGGGTGGGCGTGGCGACCAGCGGCAGGAAGTCGGGCTTGCCGATCACCAGCATCGCCCAGAACGCGAACACCGCGAAGATCAGGTTGAATCCGGGCCCGGCCAGGACGATCAGGATGCGCTGCCAGATCGGCTTTCCCGTGAACTCGTGGGCTTCCTCACCGGGCGGGACATCGCCCTCGCGCGCATCCAGGAACTTGTTGTATCCGCCGAGGGGAATCGGGGCGATGCAGTACTCCGTGCCGTCCTTGCCGTACCACGACTTGATCGGCTTGCCGAAGCCCACCGAGAAGCGCAACACCTTCACGCCGCAACGGCGCGCGACCAGGAAATGGCCGAACTCGTGGAAGGTCACCAGGACGCCGAGCGTGACGATCATCCACCAGATGGAGCCGAGAATATTGAGGAGGTCGCTCATTCAGTCGGAGTCGGAATTCGCCTGCTTCCCATCATAAGGCAGCGTGCCTGACGCACGGGCGCCGCACGCCCCCACGTTTGTTCATCGACCGCGCGGCGGTGCTTCAAGTTCCGCGAACCGGGAGACGGCGAGACGGGGAGACGAAGAGACGAAGAGGCCAAGAAACGAAGAGACGAGGATGCATAACGCTGCACCGATTCCCGATTCCCGATTCCCGATTCCCGAGTCCCGAGTCCCGAACCCATCACAACCCCAGCAGAAACTTCCCAAGCACGAACACGGGCAACGCCGCGACCATGGAATCCATGCGGTCGAACACGCCGCCGTGGCCCGGGAAAAGTCTGCCAGAGTCCTTCACCCCGGCGTGGCGCTTCATCAGGCTCTCGAACAGGTCGCCCACGATCGAGAACAGCACGGTCACGAGCGCCAGTGCGACGATCGCGGGAAGGCGCTCGCCCGGCACCTTCAACAGCGCGCCGCCGACGAGGCCGACGACGCCGGAACACGCCAGCGCGCCGTAGACGCCGGCGCGGGTCTTGCCGGGACTGATCACTGGTGCGAGCTTCGCGTGGCCCCAGCGCCTGCCCGCGGCATACGCGCCGATGTCCGCCGCGACCACGATGCACGCAAAGAACAGCACCCACCAATGGCCATGCCCCGTATCGGGCCCGGCCAGGTCGCCGTGCATCACGACCACTGCACACCATGCCGGCACCACCACCAGCGCGCCGGCCGCGAGTTTCAGGGCGGTGTGGCCGCGCGTCGCGCCCGCAGCGAAGTCGTGCTGGCCAAGCCACGCCAACGCCAGCAGCCACCAGACCACTCCCGCAAGCACCGGCAGCCACCACCACGGCGTCTTGCATACTTTCCACAGCAGTGCGAACACGATCGCGTAGCCGATCAGCGAAGCGG
>JBOHYX010000337.1:0-3216 GCA_050738115.1 Rhodanobacteraceae bacterium | reverse complement strand
CCGCGAAGTCGGCCAGCTTGTGGCGGCCGGCGACGAGGTCGCTCATGTGTACGTCGATCGCGTCGAACCCGGCGCGGGTGAACGCGGCCGCGGTTTCGACCTGGCCGTTGACGCCCTGTTCGCGCAGGATCGCGACGCGTGGACGCGCGCGCTTGGCGATGCACGGCGCGGCGACGTCCTCCGCGGGATCGAACGTCAGCTTGGCGTTGATGCCCGGATCGGCGTCGTCGCAACGCCACGCCAGTTCGGCATCGGCGCTCGCCGGGTTGTCGCGCCGCCGCTGCATCGCGTGGCTGGTCTCGTGCCACGCGCCGATCAGCTTCTGCCAGTTCCATTTGGCGATGGTCTCGTCACCCGCGTACAGCTTGATGCCGAGCTTCGCCTTCGGTCGGGCGATCACGTGCGCCATTTTTTCGAGGCCGTGCGCGGCGACGATCGTTTCGAACGCGTCGTGATCGCTGCTGCGCACCTGCACCACCGCGCCGAGCTCCTCGGTGAACAACGCGCGGAGCGCGGCGTCGGCCCAGCCGTCGAGGAAAATCTCGAGGCCCGCGTGGCCGGCGAAGGCCATTTCGAGCAGCGTCACGATCACACCGCCGTCGGAGCGGTCGTGGTAGGCGAGCACGAGATCCTTTTCGCGCGCCGCGCGGATCGTGTCGAACAAGGCGCGCAGGCGTTCGGGTTCGGTGAAGTCGGGCGGCATGCCGCCGCCGCGTTGATAGGCCTGGGTCAGCACCGAACCGCCGAGGCGGTCGTGGCCGGCGCCGAGGTCGAGCAGCCACAGTTCCGTGTCGCCCGCGTCCATCCGCAGTTGCGGCGTCAGCGCGCGGCGCGCGTCGCCGATGCGCGCGAACGCGCTGACGATCAGCGACACCGGCGCGATGGTGCGCTGATCTCCGGCCTCGTCGCGCCACAGGGTTTGCATCGACAGCGAATCCTTGCCGACCGGAATCGATATCCCGAGGGCGGGGCACAACTGCGTCGCCACCGAGCGCACCGCGTCGTACAGCGCGGCGTCCTCGCCCGCGTGGCCGATCGCCGCCATCCAGTTCGCGGACAGGCGGATCTCGTCCAGCTTTTCGACCGGCGCGGCGATCAGGTTGGTGATCGCTTCGCCGAGCGCGAGCCGCGCCGAGGCCGCGCCGTCCAGCACCGCGACCGGCGCGCGTTCGCCGATCGCCATCGCTTCGCCCGCGCAGCCGTCGAAGTCGGCGAGCGTGATGGCACAGTCCGCGACGGGAACCTGCCAAGGTCCGACCATCTGGTCGCGCGCGCACAGGCCGCCCACGCTGCGATCGCCGATGTGGATCAGGAACGCCTTGTCCGCGACCGCCGGCATCCTGAGCACGCGCTCGATCGCGTCGTCGAGGCCGATGGCCGTGAGGTCGGGGATGATGTCGAGCTGCGGCTTGACGCGGGTTGCCACGCGCTGCATACGCGGCGGCTTGCCGAGCAGCATCGCGAGGTCGAGGTCAATCACGGTGGAGCGGGAACAGGGAACGGGGAACGGGGAGTCGGGTACTGCCGCACTCTGTTCCCTGTTCCCGGTTCCCTGTTCCCGCTTTTGGCTCGTGACGATCAGACGCCGCGCCTGCGTGGCCGTGCCTACGACCGCGACTGGACACCGCTCGCGCGCGCAGATCGCGCGGAAGGCGTCGAGGTCGGCGGGCTTCACCGCCAGCACGTAGCGTTCCTGCGACTCGTTGCACCAGATCTGCATCGGCGAGAGTTGCGGATCATCCGACGGCACCGCGTCGAGATCGATTTCGCCGCCGACGCCCGAGCCGTGCAGCAGTTCCGGGATGGCGTTGGACAAGCCGCCCGCGCCCACGTCGTGGATCGCGACGATGGGGCTGGCGTCGCCGAGCGCGCAGCACGCGTCGATGACTTCCTGGCAGCGCCGCTGCATTTCCGGGTTGTCGCGCTGCACCGAGGCGAAATCGAGTGCGGCGCTGGACGTGCCCGCCGCCATCGACGAGGCCGCGCCGCCGCCGAGTCCGATCAGCATCGCGGGGCCGCCGAGCACGATCACCGCTTCGCCCGGCTCGACCCGGTTCTTGTCGACCAGCATCGGGCGCACGTTGGCGACGCCGCCGGCCAGCATGATCGGCTTGTCGTAGCCGTGGCGCATCCCGGGCTTGCCGGTTTCGAGTTCGAAGGTGCGGAAATAACCCGCGAGGCACGGCCGCCCGAATTCGTTGTTGAATCCCGCGGCACCGAGCGGCCCGTCGCGCATGATCTCGAACGCGCTCGCCACGCGCGGCGGCAATGGGCGCCGTTCTTCCCACGGACGCGGCAGCCCCGGGATGCGCAGGTGCGAAACTGAAAACCCGGTCAGGCCCGCCTTGGGCTTGCCGCCGCGACCGACCGCGCCCTCGTCGCGGATTTCGCCGCCGGAGCCGGTGGCGGCGCCCGGCCCGGGCGAAATCGCGGTCGGATGGTTGTGGGTTTCGACCTTGATCGCGTACGGAATCGCCTCCGCGTGCGCCCGCCAGACGCCGTCGGCGTCGGCGAAGAAACGCGCGCCGTCCTGGCCTTCGATCACCGCGGCGTTGTCGCTGTACGCCGACAGCGTGTAATCGGGCGACGCTGCGTGGGTGTGGCGGATCAGGTCGAAGAGACTCGCCTTCTGGTGCTCGCCGTCCACCGTGAAATTCGCGTTGAACACCTTGTGCCGGCAGTGCTCGGAATTGGCCTGCGCGAACATCACCAGTTCGGCGTCGGTCGGATCGCGGCCAAGCTTCGCGTAGTTGTCGACGAGGTAGTCGATTTCATCGTCGCTCAACGCAAGGCCGAGTGCGACATTGGCGCGCTCCAGTGCGGTCCGCGGCGCGTCGCCCAGCGCGATCGTTGCCAGTGCGCCGGGTTCGCCGCGCGCGAACAGCCGCGAGGCGTCGGCGATCTTCAACAGCACCGATTGCGTCATCGGGTCGTGCAGCGCACCGGCAATGGTTGCGAAGGTCGGATCGTCCGCGCGCGGCAGGCGCTCGATCAGGAATGCGCTGCCGCGTTCGACGCGTTCGACGGGGATGCCGATGTGACGGAGGATGTCGGTGGCCTTGGACGACCACGGCGACACCGTACCGAGCCGCGGCACCACCCACAGCGACGCGTCGGCGGGCGCCGTTTCGGTCGCGTCCAGCACTTCCGCGAGGCGCCGGTGCAGCACG
Source organism: Rhodanobacteraceae bacterium (assembly GCA_050738115.1). Lineage (GTDB taxonomy): Bacteria > Pseudomonadota > Gammaproteobacteria > Xanthomonadales > Rhodanobacteraceae > 66-474. The sequence goes on along the minus strand of JBOHYX010000337.1, from coordinate 46 downwards.
GGCGACAGCGGCGACTTCGGCTCGACGAAATACACGTGGCGCGCAC
>JBOHYX010000336.1:0-3222 GCA_050738115.1 Rhodanobacteraceae bacterium | reverse complement strand
AGGTGCGCGTGCACGTCGTGGCCGCGTACCGCAGCGCGAAACGACACCAGCACCTGGCGCGCATCATCGAACTGCCCACGGGCGAGGCAAGCCTGCGCACGCTGCCACAGCGGATCGGAACCGAAACGCCGCGTGGCGGCAGCAGTCGCCATCACCGCAACGCGACACCCGCGTGTGCGTCGGCACGAACCCGCGTGCGCGGGACTCGCGCGACGTTTCCGGCATGAGCCGCGCGCGTCATGCCGGCTCCGCGCTGCCCATCGCCAGGACGTCAGCCACAGCGGCGAGCTGGTCCGCATAATGCCGCCACTGGCCGTCGGTGTCGCGACGCAGCGGGCTGCGCACCTGCACCGCACTGACGGTCCCGCTCGGCGCCGCGTTGCGGGTGATGTCGCTGCAGCCCGGTTCCCACTCGAGGCCGCAGAAGGCGAACACCTTGCGCAGCGTCGCGCCGGGATCGTTCACGAGATCGGAATACTCGACGTCGAGGATCGCTCCCGGCATCAGCGCGTGCCAGTGCGCCATCGCGCGGCGATAGTCGTTGTAGCAGGTCACGAGCGTGTCGAGGTCGTAGCTGTACGCCCAGGCGCTGCCAAAGTACGTGCGCCAGTTGGAGAAACAGCTGTCCATGGGATCGCGCAGCATATGCAGGATGGGCGCGCCAGGCAGTGCCGCGTGCATCACCGGGGCGAGCAGCCACTTGGTCGGCTGCTTGTCGATGTAGAAACGCCGGCCACGCGCGTACCACTGGGTCTGCGCAAGGTAGCGCCGGCCGAGCTCGGCATGATCAAGGCCGCCCACGCGCGCCATTGCGGCATCCGTTTGCAGGTTGCGCGTATCGGCGGCCCAGCGCAACTGGGCGCTGAAGTCGCTGAGTTCACCCGCAAGCGCAACCTGCGAATGATGGCCGAGCATGCGTTCCAGCAGCGTGGTCCCGGAGCGCGGCATCCCGACGATGAAGATCGGGGCAGGACCCGCAGGCTTCGCGGGCGCGGCGCGGTTCGTGGGCAGACCCACCGACACCATCCGCTTCAGCGCGGCGCGATACGCCTGGAAAGTATCCGGCAAGCGTGCACGCACCAGCGCGTTGGCCCGCGTCAGCACCTGCCAGGCCTCATCGAAGCGGCCGAGGTCCTCGAGGGTCTTGTAGCGCGCGAATTCGAGCGCGGCCGCGTCTTCGGACCCCGGCCGCGCCAGGCGCGCAGCTCGTCCGATCTCCGCCAGGTAATTGCGCTCCGGCGTCTGCCGGCGCAAGCGCACCAGCTGCACCGCCACCCGCCCGCCCGCCGGCGCCACGGTCAGGGCGGCGGCAAACTCGGCCTCGGCCTCATTGAGCCGGCCGTTGGCGATCAGCGACGCACCGCGCATGACGCGCAGCATCGGGCTGGTGTCGCCCAACGACTTCGCGCGATCCAGCAGGGCCAGCGCCTCGACGTGCTGATGCAACTGTTTGCGCAAGGCCGACGCGTGCAGCAGCGGCAACGCATCCCCGCAATCCGCGAGTGAAACCCGATCGAGGCAGTCCCGCGCCGCGACGGTTTCACCGGTTTCAAGCAGCAGGCCCGCCACCGCGCACCGGGCTTCGACGTCGTCGGACGCAACCTGCGCCGCACCCAGTGCAAGGCGCGCCGCATCGCGAACCCAGTCATCGAACAGCGCAAGTTGCGCCGCGAGCAGGTACGCGTGTACGCCGCTGCCCCGCCCGGCGGACTGGAACGCTGTCAGCACCTGCCGCGCCGTGCCGAGCCGCCCGCGCACGAGGTAGGCCTGCGCGCGCTGCCACAGCGGATCCGAACCGAACCCCCGGCTGGCAGGCAGCGCGGCCATCACAACAGCGCGACGTCGGCGATCACGTCGAAACGCGCCTTGATGCGCGCCAGCAGCGCGACCCGATTGGCGCGCAGCACGGGGTCCTCGGCCATCACCATCACCGCGTCGAAAAACGCATCGACCGGCGCCTGCAGTTGCGCAAGGCGCGCCAGCGCACCTTCGTAGTCGCGCCGCGCCACGTCACCGTCCAGGCGCGATCCATTGTCGCGGCGCGCGGCGTCCAGCGCGTCAGCCAGCGCCCGCTCGGCGGGTTCGCGCAACAGCCCCGCATCGAGGCCGCGCCGCGCGGCGGCAGCAACATCGATGCCTTCCTTGCGCAGGATGTTGGCGACCCGCTTGTTGGCGGCGGCAAGCCTGCCCGCTTCGGGCCTTTGCGCGAATGCCGCAACGGCGCGCAGGCGGCGGTCGAAGTCGACCAGGCTCGCCGGGTGCACCGCCGCCACGGCCTCGAACTGTTGGGGCGTGAATCCCTGCTCGGCGTAATAGCCGCGCAGGCGGTCGAGGATGAAGGCGCGGAGGTCGGTGACCTGCTCCGGACTCGTGGGGCGGCCGTCGGTCACTTGCAGCCGCTCGATCGCGGCGCCCTCGCGAGCCGCCGCGACCGAAGCCGTCGTCTTGACCATCGTGGCGGTCTGCGCGACGGCTACATTCGCCTGTATCACCGCGTCTTTGAGCAAGGCATCCACGTCCAGATCAAGCCGCCCCTCGATCAACGTGCGCGCGAGCCCCAGCGCCGCGCGACGCAGCGCGAACGGGTCCTTGTTGCCGGAGGGCTTCTGGCCCACCGCGAAGATGCCGGCCAGCGTGTCGAGTTTGTCCGCGAGCGACACGCATTGCGCGGGCGCGCCCTCGGCAATGCCGTCCGCCGCATTGCGCGGCCGGTAGAACTCATCCAGCGCGCTCGCGACTTCCGCCGGCTCGCCCTGCGCCGCGGCGTAATGACGGCCCATCACGCCCTGCAGCTCCGGGAATTCGCCGACCATCCGCGTCAACAGGTCGCAGCGCGACAGGCCCGCGGCGCGTGCGACCTGCGCCGCATCCACGTCCACACCCTGCGCGAACAGGCGCTCGGCAATCGCGCTGGCGAGCTCGGCCACGCGTACGGTCTTGTCCCACAGGCTGCCCAGTTGGTGTTGCCACACCACGTCGCGCAGACCTAGCTGGTACGCCTTGAGCGGCGTCTTCAGGTCCTCGTCGAAGAAGTATTTCGCGTCGGCGAAGCGCGGACGGATCACGCGCTCGTAGCCGTGCCGGATTTGCGCGGGATCCTTCGATTCGAGGTTGGCGACGCCGATGAAGTGTTCGGTGAGCTTGCCCTCGGCGTCGAGCACCGGCACGAATTTCTGGTTGGCGCGCATGGTCGTGACCAGCGCCTCGTGCGGGACCGCAAGG
>JBOHYX010000335.1:0-3239 GCA_050738115.1 Rhodanobacteraceae bacterium | reverse complement strand
GCTCGCGCCCGTCCGCTCCACCGCCACCGCAGGACAACGGTGGGTTCGAGGACGACGATATTCCGTTCTAGACAACACTAGTGCAGAAGTGTAGGTAAAGAGCAAAAGAGCCCCATGATTTTGGGGCTCTTTTGTTTTCGCCGATGACCAGCTTCCAGCCGTATCAGGCGATAGTGGGCTAAAGCCCGTTCACCAGAAGATGAACGGGCGCAAAAGTATTGGAAGCCGATAAGCGGTTGCCACATTTGCCACTGGCGCTCGCACCAAAAGGTACATATAGTTGTACCCATGGACGAGCTCACCGACCGCCAACGCGAGATCCTCGAATTCATCGCCAACCGGATCGGCGAGGGACTGCCGCCGACGCTGGTGGAAATCGCGCAGGCGTTCGGTTTCAACCAGCCACGCGCGGCGTTGAAGCACCTGCAGGCCTTGCAGAACAAGGGCTGCATCGAGCTGCTGCCGGGCCGTATGCGGGGCATTCGGCTGCTGGCGGATGTGCGCCGCGCCAAGCCCGCCGGCTTGCCGCTGGTCGGCCGGGTCGCCGCGGGACGTCCGATCCTCGCCCAGGAACATATCGAACGCCACGTCGCGGTCGATGCCCGCCTGTTCTCGCCACGCGCGCATTTCCTGTTGCGGGTGGAGGGCGATTCGATGCAGGGTGTCGGCATCCTCGATGGCGACCTCGTCGCGGTGCATCGTACGCCGGAGGCACGCGATGGGCAGATCGTGGTGGCGCGCATCGAGGACGAAGTCACGGTCAAGCGCCTGCGCATCCGCCGCCAGCGGGTGCAGTTGCACGCCGAGAACCCCGCCTATGCGCCGATCGAAGTCGACCCGCGCCGCACGACCTTCGCGATCGAAGGGCTGTATGTCGGCGTGATCCGGGTGGATTGAGATGTCCGAAGCCGCCCTGCAGCCGTTGTTCGAGGGAGGCCGGCTCTGGCGCGGGCAAGGCAATGCTTTGCCGCGTTCGGCGCTGCCGACCGGATTCGCGGCGCTGGATGCCGTACTGCCGGGCGGCGGTTGGCCGATGTCAGCCTTGAGCGAGATCCTGCTGCCCGCCGACGGCGTCGGCGAATTGCACACACTGTGGCCGCTGCTGGCGCGGCTGTCGGAGCAAGGCAGCCGGATCGTGCTGGTCGCGCCACCCTATATTCCGTTTGCGCCGGCCTGGGTCGCGGCGGGCATCGCGCTGCCGCAATTGCAAATCGTGCAAACGGACGACGACCGCAACGCGATGTGGGTCGCCGAACAGTGCCTGCGTTCGGCGGCGTGCGCGGCGGTGGTGTGCTGGCCGCGGCGGGGCGATCCGCGCACGTTGAGACGCCTGCAGCTCGCCGCGGAAACGGGGCAGTGCCAAGGCTTCGCAATGCGTCCCGCCGGCGTGGCCGACCAGCCTTCGATGGCGGCCCTCCGGATCCTGATCGAAGTCGATCCTCCGCAGTGGCGGGTGCTGAAGTGTCGCGGCGGCAATCCGCCCGCGCGTGCGGTCCCGATGTTTCAGCGCGGCACGCCTTCGTGCATGGAAAAGCCATCCCCCTCGCCACGCGAAGCGCTACATCTACTCTCACCCCCTTCCAGAGGAAGGGTGGCCGAAATGGCCGAGCGCGTAGCGCTGGCGCGCAGCGCCGGGGGGATGTTGTTGCACGCCAACGCAGACATTGCAGGTCAAAAGCCATCCCCCTCAATCCCCCTTCGTACCGAAGGGGAAAGCAAAACGGCCTCGTGAGACGCCGCGATGCGTTGGGCCTGCATCCTCTTTCCGCAACTCGCGCTCGACGACGTCCTGCGCCGCCGCGCCGATCGCGATGCGCCGCTGGTATTGATCGATCCCGCGCAGTCGCGCCCGCTGGTGCGCGCGGTGAACCGCCCGGCTGGTGCGGCGGGCGTGAAGGTCGGCCAGTCGCTGGCCACGGCGCGCGCGTTGTGCGAGCGCCTCGCCGTCGCCGACCATGACGATGCCGCGGCGGAGCGTTGCCGGGAATTCTTGGCGGCCTGGGCGTATTCCTACAGTTCGGAAGTCAGCCGCGATTTTCCGGACGCGTTGTTGCTGGAAGTCGAGGCGAGCTTTCGCCTGTTCGGCGGCTGGCCCAACCTGCAGGCACGCTTGCGGCTGGAGCTGGACGAACTGGGATTCCGGCACCGCATCGCGCTCGCACCCAATCCGCATGCCGCGTGGGTACTGGCCGGCGTGCACGACGGGATCGCGATCCCCGACGCGATCCTGCGCAATGCCTTGGGCGCCTTGCCGGTGGAGCAGGCGGGCTTCGAACCCGAATGCGCAATGGGCCTGCGCCGGATGGGTTTGCGCAAACTGGATCAGGTGTTGCGCTTGCCACGCCCGGAACTGGGGCGGCGAATCGGCAAGGATGCGCTCGCGAATCTCGATCGCCTTACCGGCGCCCTTGCCAAGCCCCTGACCTTCTACCGGCCGCCGGATGCGTTCGACGCGTGCATCGAACTGCCGTTCAACACCGCATCCAGCGAATCGCTGCTGTTTCCGCTGCGGCGCCTGATCCGTGACTTTGTGGCGTTCCTCGCCGGCCGCGACGGCGGCGTGCAGCGCTTTACACTCACGTTCGAACACGAGCACGACGCGCGCACCCGGATTCCCATCGGCCTGCTCGCGCCCGAACGCGATCCGTCCCTGCTGTTCGACATCGCGCGCGAACGTCTGGACCGTACCACGCTCGGCGCACCCGTGTGCGCACTGCGCCTGCAGGCGGATGAACTGCCGCCGTTCGCACCGGCGCGTGGCGGCCTGTTCGACACGCGCCCGCAGCAGGCAGAACCGTGGGAAGCTTTGCGCGAACGCCTGCGTTCGCGGCTCGGCGATGAGGCGGTGCATGGAATCGCCCTGCACGCGGACCATCGTCCCGAACGGGCTTGGCAGATCGAACACGGCAAACCACATGCGGACGTACCGCCGCGGAATCCGCGGCCCGCTTGGTTGTTGCATCGGCCAATCCCACTGCGCCCCGCGGTCCGGCGGATCCTCGCCGGCCCCGAACGCATCGAAAGCGGCTGGTGGGACGGCCAGGACGTGCGTCGCGATTACTACGTCGTCGAAACCGGTGCCGGTCAGCGTGCCTGGGTGTTCCGACCCGCTGGCGAGACCGGCGCGTTCATGCTGCACGGGTGGTTTGCGTGAGAGGCCGGGATTCGGGACTCGGGACTCGGGGCTCGGGACCCGGGGCTGGACGGACGCTTACCCCCTTCCGCAGGAAGGGGGTCGC
>JBOHYX010000334.1:0-3257 GCA_050738115.1 Rhodanobacteraceae bacterium | reverse complement strand
CAACATCGCCTACGGCCGCACCGGCGCCAGCCGCCGCGAAGTGGAAGCCGCGGCGCGCGCCGCGCACATCCACGAGTTCGTCAAGTCACTGCCCCAGGGTTACGCGACGACGGTCGGCGAACGCGGGCTCAAGCTGTCCGGCGGCGAAAAGCAGCGCGTCGCCATCGCGCGCGCGCTCTTGAAGAACCCCGCCATCCTGGTGTTCGACGAGGCAACATCCGCGCTGGACACACGCACCGAGAAAATCATCCAGTCGGAACTCGTCGAGATCGCGCGCGGCCGCACCACGCTGATCGTCGCGCACCGGCTGTCTACGATCGTGGATGCCGACCAGATCCTGGTACTCGATCGCGGCCGCGTCGTCGAAGCCGGCTCACACGCCGAACTGCTCGCTCGCGATGGCCGCTACGCCACACTGTGGGCGCTGCAGGCGCGGCAGCCGCTGGCCGAACCTGCCCCCGCCTGACCGGCGGCGGCGACGTTTGTAACGATTGTTCACGACTTTTTGCTGCCCGCGGGCCGTCCGGGCGCTTCCTGGCGCCTAAACTGGCACACGCATTGAAAATGCTGCTTCGATCACACGCACCCGCCACCCGCGGCCAAGCGTTTTCCGAACAGGGGGAATGCACCATGCACGCCAACCAGGACCTCTCAGTCGACACCCGGCAAGCCGGTCATGCACGTACCACCGCGGCCGGCCTCGACGTGTGGCTGGAAGGTCCAACCTCCGATCCGCAGCCGGCCGTCGCGGACGGCGGTGCGACGGCGACCGGCGAGCCCGTGAACGTCGGACCCGTCAATGCGGCCGAGGCGCTCGCCCTTTCGCTCGCGCTCCACACCTTCTCGAGTCCGCGCAAGCTGACCGGACCGGACGGTGCGGAGTTGGTCATCGATCCCGCGCAGAACGGCTACTACTTCGAATCGACGTCGCTGAAGCCGCTGGCCGCGCTGCTGCAACAACCGGCTTCCGCATGGATACCGATCCCCGCCGAAGCGGCCGCGATCGCGCGTGCCGCCGAACCGGCCCAGCCGCTGGAGCGGCTGCGCTGGTACGCCGGCCTGATCGCGACACCGGGCATCCTGAGCCGCCGGCTCAAGCGCAGCGATCGTTGCAAACTCGCGCGCTGGCCCGAGACCGAGCGCGAATTCCCGCGGCACTTCCGTATCGCCAAGGCCATGCTGGAAGAGGCCACGACCGCAGACCAGATCGCCGCCGCGTCCGGCGTCGAGTACGAAAGCGTCGTCGATTACATCAATGCCGGCCTCGCGAGCGGGCGACTGACGGTCGCCACGCCCGACGACACCGCCAACGAGAGGCCATCGCGCCGCCAGCGCCTGATCGCACGGCTCAACAAGCCGTTGTTTGCCCGCGGATGAGGCGCGCCACCCGCGCCGGGCGCGATGCCGGGTTCAGCCGCGCCTGACCAGCGCCGCCGTGCGCAGGATCGGGCAATGTTCGAGCGGGCCGTGCCCGGGGCAGGCGTCGATGAGCTGCCTGAGTCCGCGCTTCACGCGCTGCAGTTCGCGGATGCGCTGTTCGACCTTGCGGAGCCGCGCTTCGGCGGGCTGCTTGAGACCCTTCACGCCACGCCCGCGATCGGTGGTCAGCGCCAGCAGTTCGCGGATTTCCTCGAGGGTGAAACCGAGTTCCTTGGCGCGCCGGATGAAGCGCAGGCGTTCAACGGCTTCCGCGCGATAGTCCCGATACCCCGATGCACGCCGCTGCACCGGTGGCAGCAGGCCACGGCGCTCGTAGTAGCGGATGGTATCGATGCCGACGCCGGCCCGCCGCGCGACGGTGCCGATGCTGAAATGCGGGGACACGGGTGTGTTCATGCGCCCACCTAAACCCTAGGCCATGGTCCAGAGTCGAGGGTTTGGCGGATGGTGCATCGCGCGGCCGGTGCCGCGCGATGCGGAACAGCGACGCGGGATCAGCGCCTGACCGACATGGGCGCCGCGGCGCCCGAAGCGGACGGAACCGGGGTGGCGACAGTCGAGGGCGACGCGGGCGCACTGGCCGGTGCGGGCTGCGCGGTCAGCTCACGGAACTCGTCGGCGCTCATCCTGGGCTGCTTCTGCAGGTACGCGACCAGCGTCCAGATCTTCTGGTCATCCAGCGTTCTGCCCCACGCCGGCATGCCGGTCATCTTGAAGCCGTGCTTGATGATCCAGAATGCCTCCGCCGGGCGTGGCGCGAAGCGCGTCAGGTTGGGTGGTTGCGGGTACATGTCCTCGTGCACGGGCGATGGCGAGCGGCCGGGCGCCACGTGGCACCCCGCGCAACTTCTCGCGTACAACTGCGCGCCCTGGCGGACCATCGCGGCATCCTCCAGTGGCGGCACCCGGATGTCGGCGGAGCGGCGATCGACCGTGTGCTCGCGCAGGAAACCGATCGCCCGGCTGGTGACGCCCCAGTGTGCTACGTCCGCCCCGACCTGGTACGCACCGGTGAAGGCAACGACGAAGTACGCGATGATCGCGATGACGATCCAGAAAATCAGTGCGTAGATGACACGCATGGCACCCTCCGTGTTGTTCGCACAAGGGTTGCATCGTACTCCCGACACGCCGACCGTGCCGCAGCAGGCATGGGACCGCGCGCCGGCGCATCGTGCACGAGCAGCTGCCCGCGCCGGCCGCCGCGGGCATCCAGGGGGACGTGGCGCGCCTGACTGGAATCGAACCAGCAACCGTCGGCTTAGAAGGCCGATGCTCTATCCGATTGAGCTACAGGCGCGCGGCCCGTCATTTTGGCAAGAAACCGACGCAGGCGCGACCATCCGGCCGGCGTCCTGCTCCACGTCCAGCCGCGGGTGACCGCCCTGCCGGCAGCGCCAGCGTCTTCCCGAACTCAACGCACAACGTGTCGGCGCATATCACAGCAGCCGTGCCAAACCGGCGCGTGGCCATCGCGCGTGGTCGGGGCAGAGGGATTCGAACCCCCGACATCCAGCTCCCAAAGCTGGCGCTCTACCAGACTGAGCTATACCCCGACAGGTGCCGGCCAACGGCAACGCGATCCGCCGTAATGGTAGGTTCGCACAATCCCGCCGGTCAACGAATTCAGCCGCGCCACAATCCACGCGACCGCCGAAAACAACGAGGCCGGCGGTTGCACCCGCCGGCCTCGTGACAAATGGCGCGCCCGGAGAGATTCGAACTCCCGACCACCAAGTTCGTAGCCTGGTACTCTATCCAGCTGAGCTACGGGCGCGTTGAAGCGGAAGAGCCGCGAATTATCCGGTGTCACGACA
>JBOHYX010000333.1:0-3267 GCA_050738115.1 Rhodanobacteraceae bacterium | reverse complement strand
GCGTAGAAACGGCGCAGCGCGGTGAGCTCGCGCGCGTTGGTGCGCGCGCCGATGCCGGCCTTGTTGCGCGCGGCCAGGTAATCGAACAGGTCCGCGCGCGTCGCCACGATCAGGCCATGCGCATGTGTGGCCAGCCACGTGGCGCAGCGCTCCAGGTCGCCGCGATAATCGGTCAGCGTCAGATCCGCGAGGCCGTCGCGCGACCACGCGCCCTCGAGGAACGCGTCGATCGCGCTGCGGTCACGCGGGTCGATTGCGGCGGCTGGATCCGTCATAATGCGATGCTGGCGCGCACGTCTTGTCGCCGCAAGCTGTCCATGACCTCGACCCCGATCGCAGCCACCCTGACCGCTGCCCGTCCCGCCCCGCTGTGGCGGCGCTTTGCATCCATGCTCTACGACCTGTTTCCACTGATTGGATTGTGGATCGCGGCGTCCGGCCTGTGGATGCTGGCGTTCTACCGCACCGACGATCTGCAGCATATGGTTGTCGCCTTGCAGTCCCCGCTGGACCTTGCGCTGCGCGACCTATGGCTGGTCGCGATCACCGCCGCGTACTTCGTGCTGTCGTGGAAGCGCGTTGGCGCCACGATCGGCATGCGCGCGTGGAGGGTCCGGTTGCTGCGCGAAGACGGGTCCCGGGTCGGCATCGGGCTTGCGTTCCTGCGCTTCGTGTTGGCGCTGGTGTCGTTCGCGCTCGCCGGCTGCGGCTTCTGGGTCGCGTGGTTCGATGCCGACCGCCGCGCCTGGCACGACCGCGTGTGCGGGACCAGGATGATCCGCATGTGACCTCGCGGGCGACCGCCCGCGGCGGGTGCGTGCCTACGCGCGCCGGAAGTACACCACCGCGATCACCACCAGCAGCATCGCCGGGATCAGGTTCACGATCAGCGGCGGCGCGCCGAACACCGTGCCGGTGCTGACCACCGCGCGCTGGAAGAAGTACCACGCCACCGCGACGATCACGCCCAGGAACAGGCGCTTGCCGAGGCCGCCCGAGCGCAGCGCGCCGAACCCGAACGGCAGCGCGCACAACACCAGCAGCAGCGTGTTGAGCGGATAGAACGCGCGCGTCCAGTAGGCGTTGAGGTACACCCCGGGGTTCTGCCGGTTGGCCCGCATGTAGGCGATGTTGCGTGACAGATCGCGCAGCGACAGGTACTCCGGATGCATCACCGAAGCTTCGAGCACCTCGGGGTCGAGCGCGGTTTGCCACGCCTGCTGCGCATGGGTCGTGGTGACGGCGCCCGCGGTCGACACGCTCGTATCGCGAACGTCGTGCAGCGTCCAGGCCTTACCGTCCTGGGTCGCGAGTTTTGCGTGGCGGAACGAAGTGAGTTCGCCCACATCGTCGAAGCCGAACACCCGCACATCGGCGAGTTCGACCTGGGGGCGCCCGTGCACGATGCGGGCGAGCGCCGCCCTGGCGTTGATGATGTCGTTGCCGTCGCGCGCCCACAGGCCGCCGACCTGGCGCATCCGGAACTGGCCGGCGGTGCGCTGCATCTGGATTTCCTGTGCGTGCTGCTCGCCCGCGGGCGCCGCGGTTTCGCCGAGCACGAACACGCCGATCATCAGCACGAACACCAGGCCCGTGGCCGACAGGCAGATCCTGAACCTGGACATGCCGGCCGCGCGCAACGCGGTCAGTTCGCCGGTCGTGGCCAGTGCCCCGATCCCGACCAGCCCGCCGATCAGCGCCGCAAACACGAACCACTGGTACGCGCGGCGCGGCACCGTGAGCAGGATGTAGGCCACTGCCTTGCCGAGCGTGTAGCCGTTCTGGCCGATGCTGCCGATCTGGTTGGCGAACTGGATGAAGGCATCGAGTCCGGTCAGCACCAGCCAGGTGACCAGCAGTCCGCCCAGCACCGTGCCCGCGATCAGCAGATCCGCGCGCTTGATCCGGAGCCGCTGCCAGACCGCGACCGTCATGCGTCCGCCCGGGCCGCATCACGCGGCCTGCGCACCGTGTACTGCCGTGCGAACGCCCACGCCGCACCGGCGAATACCGGAATCAGCACCCACCACATGCCGACGGGTGCCGCGACTTTGCCGCCGGCGATGAATTCACGACCCAGCGTCATCAGGCTCTCGATGATGAAGACCGCCAGCACCCCGATCAGGATCCGTCCGACCGGCGAGGACCGCGGCGCCTGGCGCGCCATCGGCAACGCCAGCATCGCCAGCACCAGCGGCCCGAACGGGAGGGCGATCCGCCATTGCAGTTCGGCGCGCGCGTCGGGATTGTGGTCGCCGATCAGCGATGCGGTGGTGCGCAGGCTTTCCGGATCAGTGTCGTTGGTGTCGTCGGTCGACGGCGACAGCGCCATGTCGTCCTCGCGGAATTTCATCACCCGCCAGTTGTCGCGACCGAGGGGAATCTCGTATTGATGGCCGTCGTACAGCGCCACGAAGCGGTTGTTTTCGCGCCCCTCCTGGAACAGCGTGCCGTGGTCGGCGGTGATCACGCGCAGGCTGACGACGCCGTCCTTGCCCGTGCGTTCGCTTTCGACGAACAGCTTGCCGAGCCTGGTGCCGTTGGGGCTGACGGTGCTGGCGAACAGGATGCCGCCACGTCCCGCGAGGCTGGTGAACTGTCCGGCCTCGAGGCCCGCCGCGATCACCGAGCGGTTGGCCTGTTCGACTTCCGCGTTGGACGTGCGCGCCGCCAGCGGACCCAGCCACAGCGCCACCACCCCGACCACGATGCCGGCGCCGACGCCGAAGATCGCCGCGGGCTTCAGGAGTCCTTTCGGCCCGAACCCCGACGCCGACAATACGTGCATCTCGCTGTCGCGGTACATCCGCCCGAGCGCCAGCAGCATGCCGAGGAACATGCCCATCGGCAGCAACGCCTGCAGGGTGTTGACGAGGTTCAGGCCCAGCACCGTGAACATGACGCCGCCGGGCAGCCGCCCGGTCGCGACCTTGTTGACCACGTCGGCGAAGGTGCTGCCGGTGAAGATCACCAGCAATACCACCACGGCCGCGAGGCTCCCGAAGACGAATTCACGCAGGACGTAGCGGTCGAGGATGGAAAGGCGCGGCATCGGTGGCTGGCAGGAATCAGGCGCGGCGGCATGGACTGCATGCCGCCGCGAGTCGTGGGGACGGCTGGATCATCGGCACCGCGGCGACGAGGCGCGGCGGCGGCGCGGGTTTGCGGGTAACCAGACCCGCAGCGGGTGCGGACGTTCCCCGGATTCGGGTGCAGTGCGGACGTGAAGTGTAATGGGTTGCGTCCGCTCGCCCGCGCCAATGGGGA
>JBOHYX010000332.1:0-3271 GCA_050738115.1 Rhodanobacteraceae bacterium | reverse complement strand
GACGCCGGCGCGGTGGAAACGTTCACGCGCGCCTGCATCGCCGCCATCGCGCAAAACCGGCAATGGCAAACCGATGCTGGCCGCGTCGTGTTCGCGGCGACCGGGCACGTGGGCGGCGCCATCGACGCCGATACGGAAATCCGCCGGCTTGGCGTCGAACAGAGCAACACGTCGATCCGGATCGGCGACGTGATGATCCTGAAGCTGTACCGCAAGCTGAGCGCAGGCGCACACCCCGAAGTCGAAACCGGGCGATTCCTGACCGCGGTCGGCTTTGCCAACGCCCCGCCGCTGATCGGGACCCTCGAGCGCATCGACAACGACGGCGCGTCCACCGCCTTGGCCGTGTTGCAGGGGTTTGTGCGCAACCAGGGCGACGGCTGGACGCAGACCGTCGAGCACCTTGCGCGGCGGCTGGAAGAGATTGCGCTGCCGGCGCAGGAGGATGCAGCCGAGCGCAAGGTCCGCGACTTCCACGTCGACCTTCTCGCAACGCTGGGTCGGCGCACCGCCGAACTGCATCGCGCGTTCGCGACGCCCTCCGGCAACGCCGCGTTCGTGCCGGAACCGATCACCCGCGCCGATACGGATGCCTGGCTCAGGGGCGCCAAGGCGCAAGCCGACGCCGCATTCGCGGCACTCAAGCACATCGGCAAGGATGCGGACGCAGACCTTGTCGCAGCCATCGCCACGCTTGCCGGGCGCAAGCGGGAATGCCTCGGCCTGCTCACGCATCTCGCCGACGTCGCCATTGAGGCCAGCAAGACCCGCATTCATGGCGACTACCACCTGGGCCAGGTGCTGCTCGCCAAGGACGACTGGATGATCGTCGATTTCGAGGGCGAGCCGGCACGGCCGCTGGCGCAGCGCTCGGCCAAGCAGTCGCCGTTGCGCGACGTGGCCGGCATGCTGCGCTCGTTCGACTACGTGACCGCCGCGGCGCTGGCCCGGTTCGCCGCCACCGCGAACGAAACGCCGGGCGCCGTACGCGAATTCGCGCGGGCGTGGCGCGACGCTGCGGCGGACGCCTTCCTTGGTGCATATCGCGAGGCGATGGCCGACGTCGCTAGCTGGCCGACGGATGTTCGCGCCGCGCAACGCTGGCTCGACCTGTTCATGCTCGAGAAAGCCTGCTACGAAATCATCTATGAAGCGAACAATCGGCCGGACTGGCTGGCGATCCCTGTACGCGGGGTCATGGAGATTCTGGATGGACATGGATGAGAGCCGGGACTCGGGACTGGGGACTCGGGACTCGCAGAAATGCCGGGACTCGGGACTCGGGATTCGCAGAAAAGCCGGGACTCGATTCCAGCCATGACTTCCGCTCAGCAGAACACCCGCAACCGCGCGACGGCGGCCATCGACGCGATCGTCACCGGCGATTGCGGCGATCCGTTCGCGGTGCTCGGCCCGCATGCGCAACCTGACGGCCGGGTGAGCGTGCGCGTGTTCCTGCCGGACGCCACGGGCCTGCAACTGGTCGGACCCGGTGGCGACAAGTTGTGCGACTGCGCGCGGATCGATCCGGCCGGCCTGTGGCAGGGCGAATTACGGGAACCCGGGGCGTACCGTCTGCGCGCGGAAACAGCGGCGGGTTCGTTCGATTTCGAGGACGCCTACCGGTTCGGCGTCGTGCTCGGCGATCTCGACGTGCATCTGCTCGCCGAGGGCACGCATCTGCACAACGAGGAACGGCTCGGCGCGCACCCGACCCGCATGGATGGCGTCGCCGGCACGGCGTTCGCCGTGTGGGCACCCAACGCGAGTCGCGTGAGCGTCGTCGGCGATTTCTGCGATTGGGACGGGCGGCGCCTGCCGATGCGCAAACGCCACGAATGCGGTGTGTGGGAGTTGTTCGTGCCCGGCATCGGCGAGGGCGCGGTGTACAAATTCGAGCTCAAGGGGCCCGACGGATCCCTGCTGCCCCTGAAGGCCGACCCGTACGCGTTTCACGCCGAGCAGCCACCACGTACGGCGTCGACCGTGCATGCGTTGCGTGACCTGGGCTTCGACGACGGCGAATGGATGCGGCAACGCGAGGCCGCACAGGCGACCGACGCACCCATTTCGATCTACGAGGTACACCTCGGCTCGTGGCGTCGCGGGAACGGCGACCGCTACCTCGATTACGCCGCGCTCGCCGATCAATTGGTCGCGTACGTGAAGGACATGGGCTTCACGCACATCGAGCTGATGCCGATCAGCGAGTATCCGTTCGATGGTTCCTGGGGCTACCAGCCGATCGGGCTGTACGCGCCCACCAGCCGATTCGGCACGCCCGAACAGTTCGCAGCTTTCATCGACCGCTGCCACGCCGAATCGATCGGGGTGTTGCTGGACTGGGTGCCGGGCCACTTCCCGACCGACCCGCATGGATTGGGCCTGTTCGACGGCACCCACCTCTACGAACACGCCGATCCGCGCCAGGGCTTCCACCGCGACTGGAATACGCTGATCTTCAACTACGGTCGCCGCGAGGTGCAGAACTACCTCCTGGGCAATGCGCTGTTCTGGCTCAAGCGCTACCACGCCGACGGGCTGCGCGTGGATGCGGTCGCCTCGATGCTGTACCTCGACTACAGCCGTCGCGAGGGCGAATGGGTCCCGAACCGTTTCGGCGGCCGCGAGAACCTCGAGGCCATCGATCTTCTGAAACGGATGAACGAGCGCGCGTTCGGCGATTGCCCGGGCGCGACCACCATCGCCGAGGAGTCAACCGCGTGGCCCGGCGTGTCGCGGCCGACCTACGTCGGCGGCCTCGGCTTCGGCTACAAGTGGAACATGGGCTGGATGCACGACACCCTCGAATACATGCGCGAGGATCCCGTGCACCGTCGCTGGCACCACCATGGGCTGACCTTCGGCCTGTACTACGCGTTCAACGAGAACTTCATCCTGCCGCTGTCGCACGACGAGGTCGTGCACGGCAAGGGCTCGCTGCTCGACAAGATGCCGGGCGACGCCTGGCAGAAATTCGCCAACCTGCGCGCGTACTACGGGTTCATGTGGGCCCATCCCGGCAAGAAGCTCCTGTTCATGGGCGGCGAGTTCGCGCAAGGCCGCGAATGGAACCACGACGCCGGCCTCGACTGGGATCTGCTGGAGCGTCCGCAACACCGCGGCGTGCAGGCCTTGGTGCGCGACCTCAACCGCGCCTATCGCGAACTGCCGGCGCTGCACCAGCGCGACTGCGACGCCACCGGATTCCAGTGGGTCGAAATGAACGACGAGGAACAGAGCACGCTGGCATTCCTGCGCTACGACGGCG
>JBOHYX010000331.1:0-3303 GCA_050738115.1 Rhodanobacteraceae bacterium | reverse complement strand
CGCCCGCGACGGTCAGGTCGGCGCGCGCCCGGGCGGTGCAATCGGCTTCGCGTCGATCCGCGCCGGCGACATCGTCGGCGAGCATACGGCGATCCTCGCCACGACGGGTGAGCGGCTCGAACTGTCACACCGCGCCACCGATCGCGCGATCTTCGCGCGCGGCGCGCTCACCGCGGCGGCGTGGCTCGTGGGCAAACCGCCGGGCGCGTATTCGTTGGCCGACGTAATCAACCGCTGAAGAGCCGGATCAAAGTCAGTCCGCAAAGAACGCCAAGGACGCGAAGGAGCAGCAATTCCAATTGTGGAGTCAGCAACCGCTGTGGGAGCGGCGGGTCGCCGCGACGAATGTGACGGACTGCGACAGGGACAGCTTGCGGCGAGAACAGTCGCGGGCGCCGCCCGCTCCCACAAAAGGCATGGGCATTTCGCAATCGCTGTGGAACCCGACGGAGCCACAATTGGAATTGCTGGCGAAGGAGGGCCCTGCTTGTATGCTGCGTTCTTCGCGTCCTTCGCGGACGAATGGCTTTTGCACTGCGCTGGATTCAGATCGGCCGAGGATCGCTCCTGTCGCTCGCGAGCGGATGCGCGGGCTGGCGCGCGACGAGCCGCAGCAGCCCGGTGCCGAGGAACACCACGATCAGGTTCGCGATCAGTGCGGACAGCCCGATGTACATGGTCAGGCCGCCGAGAAAGCCGAGGCTGTGCAGGGACGTCGCGAACTTCTCCAGTACGAGCTGATAGGTGCCCCAGCCGATGCCGACCGCCCAGCCGGCGATCACGGCGCGTTTGTCGAGCCAGGGGATGAACAACGCCAGGAACAACGCCGGCAATATCTGCAGCATCCAGGCCCCGCCCGCGAGCTGGAAGTTGATCACGAATTTTGTCGGCGCGCCAAGAATGAACACCAGTGCCAGGATGATCACCAGCAGCGCGACCACCTTGGCGACCCTCGTGCCTTCGATGCGCGAAGCGCTCCGTCGGAAAAATTCCTGGTAAATGTTGCGACTGAACAGATTGCCTGCCGCAATACCCATGATCGAAGCGGGCACCAGCGCACCAATGCCGATCGCGGCAAACGCGTAGCCGACGAACGGTGCGGGAAACATCTTGAGGAACAGCTCGGGCACGACGCCGTTGGCGCCGAAAGCGCCACTTGCCTTGAGCCCGAGTGCAATCGCCATGAACCCCATCAGCGCGATCAGGCCCAGCAGGAACGTGTAGGCAGGCAGAATCGACATGTTGGTCTTGACGACCTTGCGGCTGCGCGTGCTGAACACGGCGGTGACCGCGTGGGGGTAGAGGAACAACGCCAGCGCGGAGCCGAAAAACAGCGAGGAATATGCGGCGTACTCGTGGCTCGGCAGGATCAGCTTGGATGGTTTGATGTGCGCGAACAGCGCTCCGTAACCACCGAGCTTGATCGGTATGTAGACGATCGCCGCGATGAACGCGGAATAGATCAGGACGTCCTTGACCAGCGAAATCAGCGCGGGCCCCCTCAGCCCGCTGATGTAGGTGAATATGGCCAGGATGATGAACGCGATGATCAGCGCGCCGGTCGGGGACACCCCGAGGAACGCGACCACAATTTCGATTCCGTACATCTGCAAGGCTATGTACGGGATCAGCGCGACGATGCCCGTGATCGCGACCAGCAACGCCAGCGTGCGGCTGTCGAAGCGGTCCTTGACGTAATCGGACGCGGTGATGTGGCCGCGTTCCTTGGCCACCTGCCATAGCTTCGGCATCACCAGCAGCATCAACGGATAGACGATGATGGTGTAGGGCAGCGCGAACAGGCCGAGCGCACCCTTGCCGAATACCAGCGCCGGCACTGCCACGAGCGTGTACGCCGTGTACAGGTCACTGCCGATCAGGAACCATGCGATGGCCGTGCCGAACCTCCGGCCGCCCAAGCCCCATTCATCGAGGTGCGTCAGGTCGCCCTTGCGCCAGCGTGCCGCATACACGCCGATCACCAGCACCAGGAGAAACAGCGCGATGAAGACGATCAGCGACTGCCAGTTCATGGTGCTTGCGTGCCGATCAGTCCGTCAGCCGGGACATGATCACGGTGATCACGACGGCTGCCGGCACCCAGGCGAACTGGTACCAGACAAAGAACGGCACGCCACCCAGCATGGGGTGGATGCGGGAGTAGAACGGTGGATACAGCAGCCCGATCAGCGGCAGGAGCACCAGCAGGTACCACCAATTGCTGCGACCGGCTCGGTGTTGCGAGCTACGGTCGGTCGGCGGTTCGCTGTGGTTCCTCGAGTGCGCCGCGCCATCCATGGGAATACAATCTGCGTCGTTGCAAATGACACGACCAAGAGTTTTCCCACGATGCGCGTGACGGTCGCGTGAACCATTGTCGGCCGGATCGCCGACGCGACGTCAATCCGGATGTGCCGCGTTCCGGTCGCGACCCGCCCCGAGCCTGCGGTCGAGCCCGCCGGAGATCTTCTTGAAGAAGCGGGTTGCGACGCCGCGCTGGGTCTTGCGCAGCTTTTCCTTTTCGCTGGTCAGCCATGCGACTTGGATCACGCGGCGCTCGCCTTCGTAGGGCAGGTGGCCGTGAAATGAATTGTCCGCGCGCTTGAAGATCACGAACTCGCCGTACAGCGGCTTCACTTCGGGCGCCACGATGGCGTCGATGTCGTCGATCTTTGCGAGGAACCGCAGGCAGCCGTCGCTGGTGTCGTGCCAGCTCGGGTTCAGGTAGATGAGCGCGGTCGCGACTTTCGACTTGCTGTCGGTGTGGATGGTGCCGTGGCGCTTGTTGAGATGCCTGCAGATCGTCACCAGCGTCGGATACTGGCCGAGATCACCGATGTCGAGTTTGACGCCGACGGCGCTCGCGAAAGCGGGCGAGGTGACGGCGGCGACCAGCTCGCGCACCGATTCGCCGCATTCCTTCTCGTCATATGGGAAAAAACCGGCGCCGGTGTACTTCGGGAAGTCGCGGTCGAGGTTGCCGCGCGCTTCGTCCGGAAGCTGGCCATGTGCGACCATAAACGGGAACGGATCGTCACGGACCAGGGTGTCCGGGCGGTCGAGACGGGCTGGATCGAGCAGCGCTGCGGCGAGCATGACGGGTCCTCGTGACGCGCGCATTGTAGCTCTGCAGGCGCCGCGCGCACTGAACGCGAATCCGGATTCTGATAACATTGCCCCTTGCCCGAAACCCGTCACCCACAGGCCCGCTCCGCGCGGCCTGCGGGTTTTCTTGCATCCGGAACCTGCCCATGACGATGCCCGCGCTGCTTGCCCTTGCCGATGGAACCCTCCTTCACGGCG
>JBOHYX010000330.1:0-3314 GCA_050738115.1 Rhodanobacteraceae bacterium | reverse complement strand
GTCGATGGAATGCAGATACTGCCGTACGACCGCATGGTGTTCGCGCTCGGCAGCCAACTTGTGCGACCGCGCATACCGGGTCTCGCGGAATACGCGTTCGACGTCGACACCTGGGCCGGCGGCCAGCGCCTCAACGAGCACATCGCGGCGTTGCCCACACGTCCGGCGTCGCCGGGCCAGTACACACTGCTGGTCGTGGGTTCCGGACTCACGGGTTGCGAAGCGGCCACCGAAGCCGTCGGCAAGCTCCAGGCGGCGATTGAACGCGCGGGCTT
The DNA here is from genome assembly GCA_050738115.1 of Rhodanobacteraceae bacterium. GTDB lineage: Bacteria > Pseudomonadota > Gammaproteobacteria > Xanthomonadales > Rhodanobacteraceae > 66-474. The sequence goes on along the minus strand of JBOHYX010000330.1, from coordinate 3,039 downwards.
GCGGGACAACGTCCATCCGCACGTCATCCTCGCCGACCACAGCGCCCACATCGGCTCCAACATGGGCGACAGTGCAGTGCCGGTGATCCGCGAGGCGCTGGAGGCGCTCGGCATCGAGCCGCGTACCGGCGTCAGCGTGACGGCGATCGACCGGACCGGCGCGACGCTCGCCGATGGCGGCCGCGTCGACGCGGCGACCGTCGTGTGGTGCACCGGCATGCGCGCGAGCCCGCTCGCGGAAAAATTCCCGGTCGAACGTGATCACTTCGGTCGCGTGCCGGTCGATGCGTTCCTGCGCGTCAAGGGCGTGGGCGGTGTGTTCGCCGCGGGCGACGTCGCCCGCTTCGAAATCAGCCCGGGTCACGACAACGTGATGTCCTGCCAGCACGGCCGCCCCATGGGCCGCTTCGCCGGCCACAACGTGGTGTGCAACCTGCTGGGCAAGCCCATGTTGCCGCTCAGCGTCGACTGGTACACGACCATCCTTGACCTTGGCGCGTGGGGCTCGGTGTACACCGAAGGCTGGGACCGCCAGGTGGCAACCACGGGCCAGGCGGCCAAGCAGACCAAGCGCACCATCAACCGCGAGCGGATCTATCCGCCGCTGACGCGCAAGCGCGCCGGCATCCTGGCCGCGGCCGCGCCCGTGGTGCAGGCGCCCCCGGAGAAACACGAAAGCGCCAAGGACGCCGCGGTCGTCTATTGAACAGCGTGCGGCGGCGTCCGCGACGATGAGGAATCCACGATGCGCTTGTTCTCACACGACGTAAACGGCGTGACACACTTGGGCATCGATCACGACGGCCAGGCGATCGATCTCGGCCACGGCAGCCTCCGTGAAATCCTGCGCGACGGCGGCTTGCGGCGACTGGTCACGGGTACCGACGGCCATCCGATGGACCGCGAGGCGATCCGCTACCTGCCGCTGATCCCGGACCCGTCCAAGATCATCTGCGTCGGCCTCAACTACCGCGCGCACCGTGCGGAAGCCGGACTCGGCGAGCGGGCGCGCTATCCGGATTTCTTTGCCCGCTTCGCGACCACGCTGACCGCGCACCGCGCCGCTCTTCAGCGGCCCCGGTGTTCGCGCGAGCTGGACTGGGAAGGCGAGCTGGCGGTCATTGTCGGCAAGGCCGCCAGGCACGTTCCAGCAGCCGAAGCGCTCGATGTCGTCGCGGGCTATTCGGTCTTCAACGAAGCATCGATCCGCGCCTACCAGTTCCGGGCCTCGCAGTGGACGTGGGGAAAGAATTTCGACCGGACCGGCGCATTCGGTCCGGATCTGGTGACACCCGACGAGCTCCCACGCAGCGTTCAAGCCGGCCTCCACATCGAGACCCGGCTCAATGGCAAAACCATGCAGTCGGCGACGACCGCAGACCTGATTCTCGACGTCCCCGCACTCATCGCGATGCTGAGCGAGGGCGTGACGCTCGAGCCCGGTGACGTCATCGTCACCGGCACCCCGGACGGCGTCTGGACCCAATCACCCTTTTCCGCTGCTGGCCACTGGCTACTTCAGGCTTCGAGAATGAGCGCGTTGTGGGTCGTTGTATGACCGCCATGGGTCGATTCCGCCCGGTTGGCCTTGCATCAATACGCGCCTACTGGGCAGCCGCCCCGCTCGTCGCCGCGATGAACTTCGCGACGTTGTCGTGCATCTGGTGCAGCGAGGGGACGTGCACGTAGATCATGTGGCCGGACGGATAGAACGCGTAGGTGATGTTCTTCTCGAGCCGCTCCGGAATCGGCAGGTGCGCGTCTTCATAGATCGCGGTGTCGAACGGGGTCGAGAGATCGAAAAAGCCACCGTTCAACATGACCTTCAGGTCCGGGTTGTACTTCATCGCTGCGGCGAGGTCGCCCATCACGTTGAGGCCGGCGCCGTTCCCGAAGCGCCGCCCGGGCCCGCGGTGCTTCATGTCCCAGTGGAAATCCTTCACGTCATGGATCACGGCCCGGTAGTGCATGCCCTGCCCGAACTTCAGGGTGTCGCGCACGTATTCGTTGAAGGCGGAGATATACGCCGAACTGATCGCCGCCGATTGCGGGTCGTACACCGCCCGCTCGCCCATTGGGTCCATGCTGGGCCCCACAAAACGGGTATCGAGTTGGCTGACCGTGGCGTCGGTGCTGCCCAGCAGTTCGTGCTGGAACATGTCGGCATCGACCAGCAGGTCGGCCTTCAGCCAATAGCTTGCCGGCACACCGGTGAACGCCTGCAGCGTTTGTGCAACGGCCTCCTTCTTCGGTGCATCCAGTGATGCACCCGCAAACAGTGCCTGCTGGTAATCGGTTCGGGCGAACTGGATCACCTGCTTCAACAGCGGACCGAGCTTGCCATCGTCGTACTTCGGCAGCTTGTGGTGGTACCACGCGGTCGCGGCATACGTCGGCAGTGCCAGCACGTACGGCAGGACGGCCCCGAGGCTCGGCGAAGGGCCATCGATCGCAAGACCGAAGTTCAGGATCTGCGACTGCATGATCACGCCATTCAAGTCGATGTTGTCCTCCTGCTCGAGGTCGTCTGCCAGCACCGCCGAACGCGTGGTGCCGTAACTTTCGCCGTACAGGTACTTGGGCGAATTCCAGCGGTTGTACTTCGAGAGGAACTGCATGATGAAGCGCGAGAACGCCTGCGCGTCGCCGTCGACGCTCCAGATCTGCTTGGCGAGTTCAGCGCGGCTCTTGGCGCGTTCGGCCTCGGTCTTGCCCTGCGGCAGCAACCGCCCGAAGCGGGTGCCCGGCATGTCGATGAACACCAGGTCGCTCGCGTCCAGCAAGCTGTAGTCGTTGTTGACCAGTTGATAGGGCGCGGCCGGCGTATGGGTGTGGTCTTTCGTGACCACGCGCTCGGGACCGTACGCGCCCATCAGCAGCCACACCGTCGAGGATCCGGGGCCGCCGTTGTACAGGAACGTGATCGGACGTTTGGCCGGATCGGCACCCTGCTTGAAGTACGCGACGTAGCTCATCGCGACTTCCGGGGTGGACTCCCTGGCGCCGGTGCCATCGATCACGAGCGTGCCGGCGATCGCC
>JBOHYX010000329.1:0-3332 GCA_050738115.1 Rhodanobacteraceae bacterium | reverse complement strand
GCACGATCATCAGCAAGGGCCTGAAGGATGGCGACCTCATCGTCACGGCAGGCCAGTTCCGCCTGAAGCAGGGCAGCGCAGTCACCACGCTCAAGCCCGGCGAAATCCCGGCGGCGCCCACGACCGCGCAGATCAAGGCCGCCGCGCAGCGCGGGGGACGCGGGAGGCGGTGATGATTATCGGGACTCGGGACTCGGGACTCGGGACTCGGCCACGAGGAACCAGGCCGATCCGTCACCACGAACAAGGTGTAGCCCGGATGGAGCGGAGCGCAATCCGGGGCACACGCCTGATTACCCCGGATTCCGGCGCTTTGCGCCTGCATCCGGGCTACGCTGCTGACAAACCCACACCCCGAGTCCCGAGTCCCGAGTCCCGAGTCCCGGCGTCTCGGAGTCTCGGGTTCCGAGTCCCGTAACCATGGGATTTTCAAGTCTCTTCATCCGCCGTCCCATCGCAACCTCACTGCTGATGGCTGCGGTGCTGTTGCTCGGGATCATCGGCTTCAGGTCGTTGCCGGTCTCGGCGCTGCCCGAGATCGAGGCGCCGAGCATGGTGGTGACGACGCAGTATCCGGGTGCAAGCGCCACCACCATTGCAACGCTGGTGACGACGCCGCTGGAGCAGCAGCTCGGGCAAATTTCCGGGCTGACCATGATGAGTTCGAACAGCGCCGCGGGGCTGTCGACCATCACCCTGCAGTTCGCGATGAGCACCAACCTCGACGTGGCCGCGCAGGACGTGCAGTCCGCGCTGCGCACCGCGCGGCTGCCAACGAGCCTGCCCTATCCGCCGATCTACAAGCGCGTCAACCCGGCCGACGCGCCGATCCTCACGCTGGCGCTGACCTCGGACAGCGTGCCGCTGCGGGACGTCAACGATTACGCCGACTCGATCCTCTCGCAGCGCCTGTCGCAGGTGCCGGGCGTGGGGCTGGTGTCGATCGCGGGCAACGTGCGTCCGGCAATCCGGGTGCGCGTCGATCCCGGCAAGCTCGCCAACCTCGGCCTCACCATGGAGGACGTGCGCAGCGCGCTGACCCAGGCCAACGTCAACGCCGCCAAGGGCTCGCTGAACGGTGCGGTGCAGAGCTACCAGATCGGCACCAACGACCAGCTGACGAGCGCACAGGAGTACGCCAACAGCATCATCGCTTACAAGAACGGCGCGCCGGTGCGGCTGTCGGATGTCGCCAGCGTCATCAACGGCGCGGAGAACGACCAGCTTGCCGCGTGGGCCAACGACCAGCCTGCGGTGCTGCTGGACATCCGCCGCCAGCCGGGCGCCAACATCATCAAGACCGTCGACCAGATCGAGCAGACGCTGCCCTCGCTGCGCGCGGTGTTGCCCGCCGGCATCCACCTTTCGGTATTCGCCGACCGCACCGTCACGATCCGCGCCTCGGTGCACGACGTGGAGATGACGCTGCTGATCGCGGTGGCGCTGGTGGTCGCCGTGATCTTCGTGTTCCTGCGCCGGCTGTGGGCAACGCTGATTCCCGCCGTCGCGGTGCCGCTGTCGCTGGTCGGCACGTTTGCGGTGATGGCGTTCGCGGGGTTTTCGCTCGACAACCTCTCGTTGATGGCGCTGACGGTCGCGACGGGGTTCGTCGTCGACGATGCGATCGTGATGATCGAGAACATCGTGCGCTACCTCGAGCAGGGCAAGGACGGCAAGGAAGCCGCCGAAACCGGCGCCCACGAAATCGGCTTCACGGTGGTGTCGCTGACGGTGTCGCTGATCGCCGTGTTCCTGCCGCTGCTGCTGATGCCGGGCGTCACCGGGCGGCTGTTCCACGAGTTCGCGTGGGTGTTGACCATCGCCGTCGCGATCTCGATGGCCGTATCGCTGACGCTGACGCCGATGATGTGCGCGTACCTCCTGAAGCCGGGCCCGCTTCCCGAAGGCGACGAGGCCGCCATGCGGCACCGGCACGGCTTCTACGCGAAAATGCTCGGCTGGTACGAGGGCAGCCTCGACTGGGTGCTGGCGCACCGCCGCACCACCATGGTGGTCTTCGCGGCATCGATCGCGGTGACCGGGCTGCTCTACGTCATGATCCCCAAGGACCTGCTGCCGCAGCAGGACACCGGCCTGATCACCGGTGTCGTCGAGGCCAACAGCGACGTCGCGTTCCCGGCGATGGAAAAGAACACCGAGGCGGTGATGGCCGCGCTCCGGCGCGATCCGGCGGTGGCGGGCGTCGCCGGCTTCATCGGGGTCGGCAGCATCAACCCGACGCTGAACCAGGGCGAGGTCAGCATCGTGCTGAAGCCGCGCGGCGAACGCGGCAGCCTCGATGACGTGGTGGCGAGCCTGCAGCACGACGTCGCGGACATTCCGGGTGTGCAACTGTTTCTGAAGCCGGTGCAGGACATCACCCTCGATACCACGGTCGCACCGACCGAGTACCAGTACGCGATTTCCGAGGTCAACTCGCAGGATCTCGTGAAGTACGCGCAGGCGATGGTCAACGCGGTCAAGCAGTTGCCGGAGCTGGCGGACGTGTCCAGCAACCTCGCGATGAACGGTCGCGCACTGGAGTTGCACATCGACCGCACCGCGGCGAGCCGCCTCGGCGTGCCGGTGCAGACCATCGACGACACGCTGTACGACGCCTACGGCCAGCGCCAGATTTCAACGATCTTCACCCAGCAGAACCAGTACCGGGTGGTACTGGAGGTCGCGCCGCAGTACCGCAACCGCGCCGACCTCATGAACATGTTGACGGTGCGCTCGAACGGCGCCAGCGGCGCGCTGACGGGAGCCAACGCCACCAGCCTCGGCATGCTGAAGTCGTCCAACTCCTCCACCGCGACCGGCATCGGCCAGTCCAACACCGGCATCATCCTCGGTGGCGGCAGCACGGTGCCATTGTCGGCGCTCGCCACCGCGACGGTCACGAGCGCACCCCTTTTGATCGCGCACCAGAACCAGTTGCCGGCGGTGATCATCTCGTTCAACGTCGCCCCTGGGTACTCGCTGTCGCAGGCCGTGGATGCCGTCAATCGCGTCGAAGCGCAACTCGACTTTCCACCGCAGATCCGCGCGGGCTTCATCGGCCAGGCCGCCGAATTTTCATCCTCGCTCGGCAACGAGGTGCTGCTGCTGCTGGCGGCGGTGATCGTGATCTACATCGTGCTGGGCGTGTTGTATGAAAGCTACATCCACCCGCTGACGATCCTCTCCACATTGCCCCCCGCGGGCGTGGGTGCGCTGCTGGCGCTGATGCTGTTCGGACTGCCGCTGTCGGTGGATGGCATCGTCGGGATCGTGCTGCTGATCGGCATCGTCAAGAAAAACGCGATCATGATGATCGACTTCGCGATCAC
>JBOHYX010000328.1:0-3334 GCA_050738115.1 Rhodanobacteraceae bacterium | reverse complement strand
GGCTGACCGTGAGGTTCTTCAGCGACTCCAGGTTCGAGTAACCGGTTCCGAAGTCGTCGATCGACACGCGGATCCCGTCGGCGGCGAGGCTTTCCAGGACCGGCAGGCCGCCCTTGACGTCCTGCACGAACTGTCGCTCGGTGATCTCGAGCATCAAGTCATCGTTGGCCACGCCGTGCCTGCGCATCGCGTCCGCGAGGCGCTCCTGGAAGGCGCCACCCACGCGGAGCTGGGTCCCCGACACGTTGATCGCCACGTAGAACGGCGGCAATCCGGCCTGCCGCCACGCGGCCACCTGCCGGCAGGCTGCGTCGATCACCCAGGCGCCGATCGGCTCGATCAGGCGCGACTGCTCGGCCAGGCCAATGAACGTCGCGGGCCCGACCACGCCCATGCCGGGGCGGTTCCAGTACAGCAGGGCCTCAAACCCCCGGATGCGGTTCGCACGCGCATCGACGACCGGCTGGTAGCGCATCGCGAACTGCGAGCGCACCAGCGCGGCGCGCAGCGCCGCCTGCAGGTCGTGGCGCCAGCTCACGACCTCGCCCATCCACGGCTGGAAGCGCAACACGGCGTTGCCGCCTTCGGCCTTGGCCCGGAACAGCGCGGTATCCGCCTCGCGGACCAGGTTCTCGGCATCGGCCGCATCATCGGGAAACATGCTGAGGCCCGCGCTCGCGGCGATGTCGACGAGGCGTCCTTCGATGTCGACCGGCTGGCGGATCCGCTCCAGCAGGCGGCGCACCACGACCTCGGCGGCCGCGGCGTCCGTATCGGGCAGCAGCAACAGGAATTCGTCGCCACCGAAGCGGCACAGCACGCCACCGTCGCGGATGCCTTCGCTGAGGCGCTGCGCGGCCGTGCAGATCACGTCGTCGCCAACGCTGTGCCCGGCGGTGTCGTTGATCTCCTTGAAGTTGTCGAGATCGAAGAACGCGACCGCCAAGGGCCGCGCGCGCCGCCGCGCCGCCGCCAGCGCCTCGGCGAACTGGTCATGCATGTGCGCACGGTTGGGCAATCCCGTCAGCGGATCGAAATACGCAAGGTGGCGAATCCGCGCCTGCGCGTAGCGCAATTCGGCGGTGTCGACGCAGACGGTGATGTGGAACGCGATGTCACCCGACGCGTCGCGCACCGCCACCACGGAGGTATCCAGGACCTTGCTCTCGCCGTTGCTGCGCCGCCAGGCAAGCTCGCCGCTCCACTTGTCGTCATCGCGCAGGGCTTCGTCGCGCGCAGCGGTGGCTCCGGACACCACCTGCACGTCGCGCAGCGGGCGGCCCGTCAATTCCGCCCGCTGGTAATCAGTCATCCGCAAGAACGCGCTGTTGACCGACAGGATGCGCTGGTCCGCGTCGCTGACCAGGATGCCGTCGCTGCCGGCCTCGAACACGCTGGCGGCAATCCGCAGCCGGCGTTCGTCGCGCAGGCGCTCGGTCATGTCGGTGCAGGACCCGGCCATGCGCAGCGGCGCGCCATCGTCCGCGTATTGCGCGACACTGCGCGCCAGGATCGTCAGGACCCGGCCGTCGCGGGTGCGCATGCGCATGGTGCGTTTCAATACGCCGCGTTCCCGGCGCCGCAGGTGGTCGTAGACGGCGGCGCGCGCCGCCTCGTAGTCCTCCGGCACGATGACGCGCTTGAGATCGTCGGCGCGGGCGAGTTCGCTCTCCGGATAGCCGAGCATCTGCCGCACCCGCGGTGAGACATACAAGCGGCGGCTGGCCACGTCGAAATCGAAGATCCCGTCGTTGGCGCCTTCTGCGACCAGCATGTAGCGCTCGCGGCTGGTCTTCAGTTCGCGCAGGACGCGCGAGTGCCCGTACCATGCCCACGCCGCCAGTGCGATGGCGACGAGCGCGGCAACGATCGCGACCACCAACAGGACCACGTTCACACGCAGCCAACCTCCGGGCGACGGAGCCGCAGCCCCGCGAATTCGTCCCCCGGCGTGGCAACGACGCCACGCATGGGCGCAAGCCTAGCCGATCCGCTGCAGCACGTATCCCCCCACGCGCACGACCGGCGTCGCCAGCCAGTGGTCGGCCAGCAGAAACGCGAACAATGCATACAGGTAAATGATCGAGTAGCCGAACGCGCGCATCGCGAAGCGCTCGTCGGGCGGCCGCATCAAGCGGACCGCGTAGTACAGGTAGCCGATGCCCATCACCACCGCGCCGCCAAGATACAGCAGCCCGCTCATGCCGGCGAGATACGGCAACAAGGTCACCAGTACCAGGATGATCGTGTAGGACAGCACGTGCCAGCGCGTGTATTCGACGCCGTAAACCACCGGCAGCATCGGAATGCACGCACGCCGGTAGTCCTCGCGGCGAAAGATCGCGAGCGACCAGAAGTGCGGCGGGGTCCATGCGAACACGATCAGCACCAACAGGAACCCGTAGGCCCAGTCGCTCAGCCCCTGCATCCCGGTCACCGCGGCCCAGCCCAGCAGCGGCGGAATCGCCCCGGCCAGCCCGCCGATCACGATGTTCTGGGGCGTCGCCCGCTTCAGGAACGCGGTGTAGATCACCGCGTAGCCGATCAGCCCGATGAACGTCAGCAGCGCGGTGATCCAGTTCACCAGCAGTCCGAGCACCAGCATCGATGCAACGCCCAGCGTCAACGCGAACGTCAGCACCTGGCGCGTGGTCAGCGTTCCGGTGACCAGCGGCCGATGCGAGGTCCGCACCATCACGCGGTCGATGCGCTGGTCGATCAACTGGTTGAGCGCGGCCGCCGAGGACGACGCCATCCAGATCCCCAGCGTGCCGAACACCAGCGCCCGCCACGGCGGAACCCCGGGCGCCGCGAGCAGCATCCCGATGACAGCGGTGAACACCAGCAGCAACACGATCCGCGGCTTGGTGGAGGCAAGATACTGGCCGGCCAGCGCCGTCATCACGCTGACTTTCGGCCACACCGTCGGGCGCCGCGTTCGAAGCGGCTGTTGCGGGAAGTCAGGCCACGGAAGGCCGTTCTGGTTTCTCATTGCTTGATCAGCCTGATCGACACATCGGTTCCGATGCGCGGCGATCAGGGATGATCGCACAAGTACGCGGAAAGTCGGCGCACAAAGGTCCGTTCTGATCTGTCATGGCTCCTGCGGCTCCGCAGTCTGTGCGGCGCCCGGCATGCGCCGATCATCGACGATCGCACGGCTTCGCGGAAAGTCGGGGAATGGAAGCTCGTTCTGATCTTCCATGGCTGATTTCGCTCGGTGACCGGCTGCGCCCGACGAAGCAGTGATCAGGCATGATCGGATGGATACACGTCGCACCAACAACCCCACCAGCACGAACAGCAGCAGTGCCGCCCCGCCGGTGTGCGCGAC
>JBOHYX010000327.1:0-3337 GCA_050738115.1 Rhodanobacteraceae bacterium | reverse complement strand
GACATGTGCATCGAGTGCGATGCCTGCGTGGACGTGTGCCCGATGGACTGCATCACCTTCACCGCCAATGGCGACGAAGCCGAGCTGCGCGCGCGCCTCACGGCGCCGGCTGAAAACATGGAGCAGGACCTGTACGTGTCGGCACCGGTCAAGACCGGGCGCGTGATGGTGAAGGACGAGGACATGTGCCTTCACTGTGGCCTGTGCGCCGAGCGTTGCCCCACCGGCGCGTGGGACATGCAACGGTTCCTGTTCGCCGAGTCGTACGCCGGTCGCGGCGAGGACTACTCGGCGAATCCGTTGAAGAAGAAGGTGGCGGCGTGATGCAGCCGGCGGTCACCGACCTCCCTGTAGGAGCGCGCCCGCGCGCGATGTCCCTGGCAAGATCGGTCGCCTGCAGGCAGGCTCCTACAAAAAGCATCGCGGCCGGGGTTTTCGCAGCACGCCTGCGCACCGCGGGGAATAGCAGGATGTCGGCATGAACCCCATCACCGCCATCAACGACTTCGTCGTCAAGTTCGCGAACGTCAACGGGTCCGGCTCGGCATCGGCCAACGAGTTGTTTGCCAAGTGTATCCTCCGGATGGGCGTGCCGGTCGGCCCGCGCAACATTTTTCCGTCCAATATCCAGGGTCTGCCGACCTGGTACGAGGTGCGCGTCTCGGAGCAGGGTTGGCTGGGAAGGCGCGGCGGCTACGACCTGCTGGTCGCGATGAACCCGCAGACGTGGGATGCCGACGTCAAGGGCCTTCCGCCGGGCGGGTACCTGTTTTACGACAACTCGAAGCCGTTGCGGAAGACGAAGTTTCGCGAGGACGTCACCGCGGTCGGCGTGCCGCTCACCGCCATCGCCACCCGCAACTGGGACGATCCACGCCAGCGCCAGCTTTTCAAGAACATCATGTACCTTGGCGCGCTGTCGGCGCTGCTCGGCATCGAGCGCGACGTGATCGTCGAGTTGATCGGTGAACAATACAAGGGCAAGCAGGCGTTGCTCGAACCCAACGTGCGGGCGCTGGATCTCGGGCGGGACTACGCACAGCAGAACCTCGCGCCACTCGGGCTGCGCGTGGAACGCCGCGACGCCGTGGGCGAGCGTATCTTCGTCGATGGCAACAGCGCCGCCGCGCTCGGGATGGTCTACGGCGGCGCGAGCGTGTGCGCGTGGTATCCGATCACGCCCTCGTCATCGCTCGCCGAAGCCTTCCAGAAGTACTGTGCGAAGCTGCGTGTCGACCCCGAAACCGGCAAGCACCGCTACGCGATCGTGCAGGCGGAAGATGAAATCGCATCCATCGGCATCGTCACCGGCGCCGGCTGGAACGGCGCGCGGGCGTTCACCGCGACGTCTGGTCCGGGAATTTCGCTGATGAACGAGATCATCGGCCTTGCCTATTTCGCCGAAATTCCGGTGACGATCGTCGACGTGCAGCGTGGCGGTCCGTCGACCGGGATGCCGACCCGCACCCAGCAGGCCGACGTCACCTTCTGCGCGCACGCTTCACACGGCGATACCCAGCACGCGCTGCTGTTTCCTGAAGATCCGCACGAGTGCTTCGAGTTCGCGGCGAAGGCGCTGGACCTCGCCGACCGCCTGCAGACGCCCGTGTTCGTGCTGAGCGACCTCGACATCGGCATGAACCATCGCCTGTGCAAGCCATTCGAGTGGGACGACGCGCGCCGTTACGACCGCGGCAAGGTGCTCACCACCGAACAACTCGAGGCCGGCGTGCCGTTCGGGCGCTATCGGGACGTCGATGGCGACGGCATTCCGTACCGGACGTACCCGGGCACGCATCCGATCCGTGGCGGCTTCTTCACGCGCGGCACCAGCAAGAATGCCGATGCGAGATACTCGGAGAAGGGCGAAGACTACGTCGAGAACATGCAGCGCCTGCAACGCAAGCTTGAAACCGCGAAGGCGCTGCTGCCGCAGCCCGTGGTGCATCGCGCGCCGCACGCCGCGCGGCGCGGGGCCATCCATTTCGGGTCCACCTCGCCCTCCATGGCCGAGGCCATCGCCAAGCTGGACGCGGACGGCATGCACATCGATGCGCTGCGCGTGCGCGGCTATCCATTCGCCGATTCCGTACGCGAGTTCATCGATGCGCACGATTCCGTCTTCGTGGTCGAACAGAACCGCGACGGACAGTTGCGCTCGCTGCTGATCGAGCAGTTCGAGATCAATCCGGCACGGTTGATCGCGATCCTGCATTACGACGGCACCCCGATCACGGCGCGATTCATCGCCAAGTCGATCGGCGCGTGCATGAAATCGGCGGAAGTGAGGCCGTTCCGGGATGGCAAGGTGGCGTGAGAGCCGGGATTCGGTAGTCGGAATGGAACCGCGAATCGGGAACCCACCACACTGTCGTCATTCCGGGGCCGTTCGCGGCTCCATCGCGAACGGAACCCGGAATCCAGCTTCTCGTGGATGGAAACGCAAGAGCTGGATTCCGGGTTCTGCCCGCATAAAACGCGGTCAGCCCCGGAATGACCAAGAGTTTTGAGGTCTGCAGAAGATGCTGGAATCACTATGACCTATCTCCCCAAACCCAAACTCCATCATCCTTCACTGCAGCGCAACGGCGTGGGATTCACCCGCCGCGACTACGAGGGGGCGATCTCGACCCTGTGCGCCGGCTGCGGGCATGATTCGATTTCCGCCGCGATCATCCAGGCGTGCTGGGAACTGGACATCCAGCCGCACCGCGTGGCGAAGATTTCCGGGATCGGCTGCAGTTCCAAGACCCCGACCTATTTCCTGTCCGCGTCGCACGGGTTCAACGCGGTGCACGGACGCATGCCGTCGGTGCTGACCGGCGCCAACCTCGCCAATCGCGAACTGCTGTACCTCGGCATTTCCGGCGATGGCGATTCGGCGTCGATCGGCATCGGCCAGTTCGTGCACGCGATCCGGCGCGGCGTCGACATGCTCTACATCGTCGAGAACAACGGCGTGTACGGGCTCACCAAGGGACAATTCTCGGCGACCGCGGACTACGGGTCGAAATCCAAGAAAGGCGCGATCAACAGCGACGCGCCGGTCGACATGGTCGGGATGGCGCTGCAACTGGGCGCGAGTTTCGTCGCGCGCAGTTTTTCCGGCGACAAGCATCAATTGGTGCCGATCTTGAAGGCCGCAATGACGCACAAGGGCGCATCGTTCGTCGACGTGATCAGCCCGTGCGTGGCGTTCAACAACCACGAGGGCAGCACCAAGAGCTACGACTACGTGCGCGAACACAACCGCACGCTGTGCCGGATGGATTTCATTCCGGCGCGCGCCGAGATCACGGTTGACTATCCGCCGGGCGAAGTGCGTGACGTGCGCCAG
>JBOHYX010000326.1:0-3357 GCA_050738115.1 Rhodanobacteraceae bacterium | reverse complement strand
GTCCCGCACACCCAGCCCATAGCCCAGACGCTCCTGCTCCAGGCGCAGGCCGTCGCGAATGCGGTTGTCGCGGAGATCGTCGTAGAGCGCCTGCTCTGCGGCGGTCAATCGGGGCAGGTCGTTGCGGGTCGGCCGATCCTCGTGGCCCCAGAACGGCTCGTGCGCCGTCAGGGTGGCGCGGTCCATAAGGAGCGACGCCACGTGGTCGAAGTGGCCGCGCAACTGGTCGAGGATCGCGAAGCCATGCGTGTCGACGTCGCCCCAGTAGTGGATGGCGCAGTGCTCCAGCCAGCGCGCCTGGGCCAGCGCGTCCCATCCGTAGCCCGCGCCGAAAATGGCGATCGTGTCCGGAGCAGTGGGCAGCGCCAGAAAGTTGATTTCGTTCTCGGTGATGAGGACGTGCGTGGGGTGGATTGCAAGCCGGCTGAAGCTTGCCGCATCGAGGGTCAGGTCGGGTGAGGGCACGCCGGGGATCAGTGTGATTGCGGGATCGAGGATACGGCAGCGAATCCGCACCGGCTTTTCCCGGAAGCCGTAGCGGGCCGCGAATCGGGACGCGCCGACTGCGGTGGTGTCGATATGGCAGGCGGGCAGCGCCAGGTCCAGCATCTCGGCAAGCTCGGCCCGGTGGGCCTCGACGAATTTGGTATGGACACCCGGCACGTCGACCTGGCGGAGATAAATACCCGGGCGGGGATGCGCCGCAATCCAGTCGACGATCGCGAGCAGCCGCTCCCAGTCATCCGCCAATTCCAGCGCCCGCAACGGGCGCCTCGCCAACCAGCCGAGCAGTGCCGGATTGCGTTGTCGCGTGGCTTCCAGGAGTCGCTGGAATTCGCCCCACGGACGGCGTTTCCCCGGCCACTTGATGGCGTCGTCGCTCGTGTCGATCCACACCGCCGACGGGATTCGCTGCAACCCCTGTACGCGATGGTGGACATCGCGCCATTCGAGGCGCAGGACGCTGACGCTGGCAAGTCCTGACACCCACGTCCGCACCTCGCCGAGGCGCTCGGTGATATCCGCCGAGTTCGGGCCCTTCAAGGGCAATCGCAGCGGAAAGCGCGTCGTGCCGGCGGCGCCATCCCGCAACAGGTCACCGCGACTCCACAAACGTTGCAGACGCGCCCTGACGTCGGTGGCGGTGGTCCATGTCACTGCAGCATTTCGCCCACGGCGATGGGCTCGGGCACGGCGGCGTTCCTGGCCTTTTCAGCCCGGTATTCCTCGATCGGCACGTTGCGCAACCGCGAGTTCTTGCCACCTTCGTTGTGGACGAAACCCACGCTGGATACGAACGGTTCGATGATGTGGATCTTCTGCAGTGGAGTCACGATCAGCAGTTGCAGTTTGAGCTTGCGGAACAGTTCGAGGCCGTAGTGCGCGGACTCGTCCGAACCGCGCCCGAAAGCTTCATCGATGACGACGAAGCGGAACGAGCGCGAACGCACCGCTCCCCATTCGAGGCCGAACTGGTGGGCGAGGCTCGCGGCGAGGATCGTGTAGGCGAGCTTTTCCTTCTGGCCGCCGGACTTGCCGCCTGAGTCCGAGTAATGCTCGTATTCGGCGTTGTCTTCGCGCCAGCGTTCGCTTGCGGCAAAGAGGAACCAGTTGCGCACGTCGGTGACGCGGGCGGTCCAGCGGCGATCCTGGTCGGTCAGTCCTTCGCGGCCGCGGAAGCGGTCGATGATGGCCTTGACTTCGAGGAACTTGGCCTCCGAATACTGGGCATCGTCCGAACCCGTGATGGCGCCCTCGGTGCACGCGCGCAGCTCGCCCTGGAAATCCCGGATCTCCGCGTCGGGCGCGGGTTGGGCCGGGCCATCGCCAGCTTGATCGGCGATGGAACCCGGAATCCAGCTCTTCGCCTCAAAAGAGGAGAAGCTGGATTCCGGGTTCTGCCCGCAGACAGCGCAGGCAGCCGCGGAATGACTACTGGGTTTTCCGGGACGTGGCGCGACTTCGGGATCTGACCAGGAAACGGCTCCCGGAGGGGGAGGGCACCTCACCGCACGCCTCAGCCGCCGGCGGCGTCCAGGCCGCGCCGCTCGAGCAGCGGTTCGATGCGCGGCTCGTGGCCGGCGAAGTCGGTGAAGAGTTCCATCGCATCCTTGCTGCCGCCGCGCGAGAGCAGGGTCTTGCGGAAACGATCACCGTTCTCGCGCGTCAGGCCACCGTGCTGCTTGAACCATTCCACCGTGTTCGCGTCCAGCACTTCCGACCAGATGTAGGCGTAGTAGCCCGCCGAATAGCCGCTCATGATGTGGCTGAAATACGGCGTCCGGTAGCGCGGCGGGACTGGCGCAAAGTCGGTGCCGTTGGCCTTGAGCGCCGCGGCCTCGAACGCCATCACGCCATCGGCGGCCGGAACGTTGTCGACGCCGATCTGGTGCCAACTCTGGTCAAGCATCGCGGCGCCAAGGTACTCGGTCGTCGCAAAGCCCTGGTTGAACTTCGAAGTCGCCAGCACCTTGTCCAGCAGTTCCTTCGGCATGGGCTTGCCCGTCCCGTAATGCCTGGCGTAATGCGCGAGCACGCTCGGCCAGTCGGCCCACATCTCGTTCACCTGCGAGGGGAACTCCACGAAATCGCGCGGCACGCTGGTGCCGGAGAAGTAGGGATATTCCACGTTCGAGAACATGCCGTGCAGCGCATGCCCGAACTCGTGAAACATCGTGGTGACTTCGTCCCACGTCATGAGTGTCGGGCCGCTCGCGGGACGCCTTGCTGCCGTCGAACTTCAATAGCCAGGCGACCGGGGTGAACAATCCCGGCACGGTTGTCGGTTTTTACCAGAACGCTGCCGGCAACTCCTCCGCTTTCGAGGACAACGCGGGCACCATCTCATCGTTCCTGTTTCCGGGATCCATTTCCACGCAGGCGCTCGGGATCAACGACCTCGGCGATATCGTCGGGGATTACCAGACGTCGAACGGTGACATGTTCGGGTTCCTCGACAAGGGTGGCCTTTTCACGACGCTGGATCCGTTCGGGTCGATCGCGGTAACGGCGAACGGCATCAACGATGCCGGTGACATCGTGGGGTTCTATCTCTCGGGCGACAACACGATCGGCTTCGAAGCCACTTCCGTGCCCGAGCCGCCCCCATTGCTGCTGTTCGGCACCGGTCTGGCCGGCTTGGTGTTTCTCGCCTGGAGACGCCGGCGCCCACACGAAGCCGCGTGAAGCGAAGTGATGAGGCAATCGTTCGTCGGTGGCCACGTTGGTTGACGGCCCGTTTGCTGATGCAGCGTTCCGCAGTTGAAATTCTGCGGGCGTTGCTTGCTCAACGCGCACAAACGACAAGACCCGCACCAGCGGGTCTTGTCGTTTGATGGGGCGGGGGCTATCTAATCG
>JBOHYX010000325.1:0-3363 GCA_050738115.1 Rhodanobacteraceae bacterium | reverse complement strand
TGGCCGCTTCTTCCACCGCCGAGCGTGCATCGATCTCGGTCAGCACACCTTCCAGCGCCAGGCGGCGCGGGACACCCGTCAGGCCGGGCATGAGCGGGACCGGGTTCATCTGTGTTGCCATGGAATACCTTGAACCCCTTGAGTTGCAAGCTGAATGTAACGCAACTTCAGCCAATTGGGCAGGTCGGGGCGAGACGCAGGTCTCACTCCGCGAGGTGATTGCCGTTCGCGCGGCAGCCGGACCAAGCGATACCGAGCGAATTTACATGCAAGAAACGTTCCGCGAGAACGAGGGGGCAGCCCCTTCTTCCGGAGGCGGATTCTCGTGCCAGCCGCCAAGCTTCCCCCCTCCCTCCAGGAGAGGCGGCCGTAGGCCGAGCGCGTAGCGCTGCCGGCAGGCCCGGTGAGGGTACGGGCTCGCGCAGCGCCACCGCGATCCGGCGATGCAGCGTTGCGCCGATGCGAACCCTCATCCGCCCCTTCGGGGAAAAGAAGGAGCAGCGCGTTGCGCCCTTCTCCCGGAAGGAGAAGGAAAGAGCAAGGCTCTCTCGCTTCGGGAGACGGTCCGACACCGCGCCGCAAGCGCCGGTCGCCAGTGAACGCATACGCTAAGATGCCGCGAACCCACGGGGGCCACGCGTGCTCAGCATTATCCTGCCGGCCAAGAACGAAGCCGCCGCGCTCGCCGAACTGTTGCCGGCGTTGCGCGCCGCGCAGCCCGCGGCCGAGATCATCGTCTCGGATGACGGTTCCAGCGACCACACCGCGGCGTTGTGCGCCGAGCACGGCGTGACCCGACTCGGCACCCCGTACTCGATGGGCAACGGTGCCGCGATCAAGCGCGGCGCGCGCGCCGCCACGGGCGACGTATTCGTGTTCATGGACGCGGACGGCCAGCACGACCCGGCCGACATCCCGCGCCTCGTCGCCAAGCTCGACGAAGGCTACGACATGGTGGTGGGTGCGCGGGGCTGGGGCGACCAGGCCGGCGTGGGGCGCGGCGTCGCCAACACGTTCTACAACTGGCTGGCCTCGAAGATGACCGACCACCCCATCCGGGACCTGACGTCGGGCTTCCGGGCGGCGCGCGCCGACAAGTTCCGCGAATTCGTCCACCTCCTGCCCAACGGGTTCAGCTATCCGACCACGTCGACGATGGCGTTTTTCCGCAGCGCGTATCCGGTCGCGTACGTACCCATCAAGGCCGCCGAGCGCGTCGGCCGCAGCCACATCCGCCCGCTGCGCGACGGGCTCAGGTTTCTTTTGATCATCTTCAAGATCGCGACCCTGTACGCGCCGCTGAAACTTTTCGTGCCGACCGCGATCGGATTCTTCCTGCTTGGCTGGGTTTATTACGGGTACACCTTCACCGCGTTCCATCGCTTGAGCCTCATCAGCGTCGCGCTGTGGAGCGCCGCGGTGATCGTCTTCCTGATCGGCCTGATTTCCGAGCAGATCACCTCGCTCACCTACCGGCGCGACAGTTGATGCCGTTGACTTGGTCCACCCTCTGGACTAACTTCATCCGCATGAGCGAAGTCATCAACGTCCATGAAGCCAAGACCCACCTCTCGCGCCTGCTCGACAAGGCCCACGCCGGCGAGGAAATCATCCTCGGCAAGGCCGGCAAGCCGTACGCGCGACTGGTGCCCCTGAAACCGCCAGCAAAGCGCCGGTTCGGTTCCCTGAAGGGCTTTCAGCTGGACGAAAGCTTTTTCGAACCGCTGCCTGAGAATGAGTTGGCTGCGTGGGAAGGGCGCGGCAAGTGAGATTGCTGCTCGACACCCACGCCTTTCTCTGGGCGGTGTCCGAGCCATCGAAACTGCCGCCGAAGGTTCGCGTTTCAATCCAGCACCCCGACACTGAGGTGTTCGTGAGCGCGGCGTCGGCGTGGGAAATCGCGACCAAATCGCGATTGGGGAAGTTGCCGGGCGCCGGCGCCGTCATCACTGCGTTCGCGACCCTCCTGCTGGATCTTCACGCGGTTGATCTTCCGATCACCCGCGCACATGCGCTACGAGCCGGCAGCTACACGCATCCGCACGCCGATCCGTTCGATCGTATGCTTGCGGCCCAGTCCGAGATCGAGGGGTTGGTGCTTGTCAGCAAGGATCGCGCGCTGCGCCAGTTCGATGTCGAAGTCCTGTGGTAGCACCATGCGTGGCGCGCTTCTGCGGGTCGACACGCTTCCGGTGGCCACCACGGTGATCGTCTTCCCGATGGGTCTGGTTTCAGAGCAGATTGCCTCGCTGACCTGCCGACGTGACCGCTGACGGGCCTTCGGCTTCCAACACCTCAGCGCCGATCCGGGTGCTCTTCGTGAGCACCTCCTACCCGCGCGGTGCTGCGGACTGGCGCGGAATCTTCATGGCACACATCAGCGCGGCGCTGGCGCGGCGCCCGGACCTGTCGCTTGCGCAATGGGCGCCGCCCGGAGACATGGACCATCGCGTCGACTACGCCGCGACGCCCGAGGAAGCGGTGTGGCTCGCGACGCTGATGCAGCGCGGCGGGATTTCGCATCTGCTGCGTTCGAAGCCGGTCGCGGGACTCGCGGCCACCACGAAGTTGCTGCGCCGGTTGCATGCGCTCTACCGGCGGCGGGACGACGACCTGTACCACGTCAACTGGCTGCAATGCGCGCTGCCGCTGCCGGCCGATGGCAAGCCCGCGCTCATGACCGTGCTTGGCAACGACATGCGGCTGCTGCGGTTGCCGGCGATGCGCGGTGCGCTGCGTCGCGTGATGAAAGGTCGCAGCGTCGTGATCTGCCCCAATGCGGCGTGGATGGAGGCGCCGCTGCGCATGGCGTTCGGCGATCGCGCCGCCATCGTCCCAGTGCCGTTCGGGATCGATCCCCGCTGGTACGCGATCGAGCGCACGGCTGCGGAACTCTGTCGGCCGCCACGCTGGCTTGCCGTCACCCGGTTGACCGCGAACAAACTTGGATCCTTGTTCGAGTGGTCCGCGCCGTTGTTCGCCGACCGCAAGCGCGAGCTGCACCTGTTCGGACCGATGCAGGAACAGGTCCCCGTTCCCGACTGGGTGCACTACCACGGTTCCGCCACGCCGGAGCAATTGGCGAGCGAGTGGTTTCCGCACGCGCACGGCCTCATCACGCTCAGCCGCCACGCGGAGGGTCGGCCGCAGGTGATGCTGGAAGCGATGGCGTCGGCGTTGCCCATCATCGCATCGCGGATGCCCGCGCATGCCGACATCGTCTCCGACGGCGCCACAGGTGCGCTGTGCGACATGCCTGATGCGTACGCGGCTGCGCTGGTCGGCATCGAGAACCCCGATACCAACCTGCGGATGGGCGCTGCCGCGCGCGCATGGGTGACGCGCGAGATCGGCACGTGGGAC
>JBOHYX010000324.1:0-3391 GCA_050738115.1 Rhodanobacteraceae bacterium | reverse complement strand
GCCGCCGGCGGCGAACGCAGCTTCAGCTTCTACCGGCCGCCTTCCGCGGACTTGCTGTTCCGCGACGCGGATTTCGATCCCGCAATGTTCGCGTCCAACTGCATCTTCCATGCGGGCTCGTGCAGCATGACCGAACCGCCGGCCGCGGACGCTACGCTGCACGGCATGGCACGCGCGCGCGCCGCCGGTGCGCTGGTCAGCTTCGATGTGAACCTCAGGCCCGCGCTGTGGCCACGCGGCGCGGATCCCGCAACGACCATCCGGCGCGCGCTCGCGCTCGCCGATTTCGTGAAATTGAGCGTCGAGGAACTCGCGTTTCTTGCCGAGGCTACCGGCAGCGAATCCGCTGCGCTGGACGCACTCTGGCAAGCCCATGCCACACTCGTCATCGTCACCGACAGCGCGCGGGCATTGCGCTGGTTCACGCCCGATGCGCAGGGCACGCACGCGCCGCGTCGCGTGCGCGCGATCGACAGCACCGGCGCCGGCGACGCCTTCGTCGGCGGCTGCCTGTATCGGTTCGCGAGCGATGGCATCACGCGCACGACGCTGGAGGCGTTTGCGGCCGACGGTGCGCGGCGCGATGCACTGCTGAGCTTCGCCGCCGCCTGCGGCGCGCTCGCCGTCACGCGCACCGGCTCGTTCGCGGCGATGCCGACGCTCGCCGAGGTTCAGGCCTTCCTGGATCAGCACCCATGAGCGATTTTCCCGATTTCCGTTCGCCGGATTTCCTGAAGCAGCACATCCAGCGCACCATGGCGTTCTATCACCCGCACTGCCTCGACCCGGCCGGCGGCTGCTTCCACTACTACAAGGACGACGGCACGATCTACGACCGCGTGCACCGCCACCTCGTCAGCAGCGCCCGCTTCGTGTTCGACTACGCGATGTACGCGCGCTACTTCGGCGGCGCCGAATACCTCGACGGCACGCGCCACTGCGTTCGTTACCTGCGCGACGCGCATCGCCAACCTGCCAGCGGCGGGTACGCGTGGACGCTCACCGACGGGCGGCCCGACGACACCACCAACCACTGCTACGGCGTCGCCTTCGTGCTGGTCGCCTATGCAAACGCGTACCGGGCCGGCATCGCCGACGCCGGGGCGTGGATGGATGAAACCTGGTACCTGCTGGAGGAACATTTCTGGGAGCCGGACGCCGGCCTGTACCGCGACGACGCCGATGCCGCGTGGCGCTTCTCCGACTACCGCGGCCAGAACGCCAACATGCATATGTGCGAGGCGATGCTCGCCGCGTTCGAAGCAAGCCGCGACCGGCGCTACCTGGATCGCGCGTACACGCTCGCCGACCACATGACGCGCCGCCAGGCGGCCAGGGCCGGCGGCCTCGTGTGGGAACACTACGATGAAAACTGGGAAGTCGACTGGAACTACCATCGCGACGACCCGAAGAATCTGTTCCGACCGTGGGGTTTCCAGCCGGGGCACCAGGTGGAATGGGCCAAGCTGCTGCTGATCCTCGCCCGCCATCGCGACGCCGACTGGCTGCTGCCGACCGCGCGGCACCTGTTCGACACGGCCCTCGCGCGCGCTTGGGACGAGGAATTCGGCGGGATCTGCTACGGCTTCGCGCCGGACGGTTCGATCTGCGACGACGACAAGTACCACTGGGTGCAGGCCGAATCGCTCGCGTGCGCGGCGTTGCTCGCCGCGCGCACCGGCGACGGGACCTATCGGGATTGGTACCGCCACATCTGGGAATACGCGTGGACCCACTTCGTCGACCACCGCCACGGCGGCTGGTACCGCATCCTCACGCGCGACGGTCGCAAGTACAGCGACCAGAAAAGCGACGCCGGCAAGACCGACTACCACAACATGGGCGCGTGCTACGAAGTGCTCAACGTGATCCCGGGGTGATGCGCATGGCGCCGCCCGTGTCCGCCAGCGCCTCCGTCACTTTCGCGACTACAGTGATTGCGGTCACGGTCCTCTGCCTCGGTTGTTTCGACCGCGCGACTTGTCGCGACGGGAGCATCGTCACGTCCGCGACTTTCGCCGCGGCCAGCCATTGACTGCAGGCAAGCCGATTTCCTGTTTCATGACGGACGGTGCGGGCCGTCGGATGACGTGGTGGCGGTCACAACCCGTTGGTCGTCACCTCCACGGAGCTATCCGAAAGCGGCCGCTGACGCGCTTGTTGTCGTTGCGGGGGCGCTCGTCGCCACCAATGCACATGGGTCCGTCAGGAGCGGTACCCGGGGCGTCGCACCGATCCAGGTATCGACCGGCTCCGCCTTGGCGAACAGGAAGCCCTGTATGTAGCGGCAGCCAAGCTGGCGCAGCAGGTCGCACTGCTCCTGGGTCTCCACGCCTTCCGCGATGACCTGCAGGGACAGTGTCGCCGCCATCGCGAGAATGGCGCGGATCACGGCATCGTTGGCGCAATGGGGCGTTTCGGTCAAGCTGGTGATGAAGGATCGGTCGATCTTGAGGGTCTGTATCGGGTACCGGTTCAAATAGGACAGCGAGGAGTACCCGGTGCCGAAGTCGTCCAGGGAAATGCGGATGCCGGCGCGGCGGAGGGCCTCCAGCGTACCTTTGACCGATGGGGTGTTCTCCAGCAAGGTGCGTTCAGTCACCTCCGTCCACAGATGCGATGCAGGCACGTTGTATTCGTCGAGCAATCCGAGCAGTTGTTCCTCGAACCGTGGATTGCCGAAGTGGTGGGCGGAGAGGTTGATGGAGACGAACAGGTCGTTGTCGGCAGCCAGCGCGTTGGCATCGCGGCAGACCTGGGTGAAGATCTGCCAGTCAATGGCTTCCAGGGTACCGGTGTCCTCGGCCACGTCCAGGAATGCGCCAGGCAGGAGCACCCCGCGCTGCGGATGGCGCCAGCGCATCAGCGCCTCGTAACCGACGACCTTGCCGTTCGCAAGATCAACGATCGGCTGGTAGTAGGGCACGAGTTCGCCGCGGGTCAGTCCACGCCGCAGGTCGTTTTCGACTTCCAACAGCGACACGGCCTCGTGGCGCAGGCGGTCATCGAACACCACGCAACGGTGACGACCACCGGCCTTCGCGCGGTACATGGCCGAATCGGCGTCGCGCAGGAGTTCCTCGGGATTCCGATAATGCGCGGCAGCCAGCGTGACCCCGGCCGAAGCGGACGTGAACAGTTCCTTGGCCGCGACGCGGAAGCGTGCGTTGAGGTCGCCAATGATCCGCTCCGCGATCCGGCAGGCGGCTGACGTATCGCGGACACCTTCCAGCAACACGCAGAACTCGTCGCCGCCCAACCGCGCGACCACGTCCTCCACCTTGACGCAAGCGCGGATCCGCGCACCGGCCTGGATCAGCAGGTCGTCGCCAACCAGGTGCCCCTCCGAATCATTGATGATCTTGAAACGGTCGAGGTCCACGAACAGCAC
>JBOHYX010000323.1:0-3398 GCA_050738115.1 Rhodanobacteraceae bacterium | reverse complement strand
GTCCCACCGCGGCGTCATGCCGCGGTACCGAAGCGCTGTTGTGTCGATTCGCACCCAAGAAAAACCGTGAACACACAAGTCATTGCGCTGCGGCAACCCCATCGGGTCGACCGTCCGTCGTTGATTCCGCGGCGCAGCAAACCGCGCCCATGGGTGATCTTCGGCGTGGTCGCGCTGGGGCTGCTGATGAGCTCGCTGGACCAGACCATCGTCGCGACCGCGCTCGACACGCTGCAGGCGGAGCTCCGCACGTCGATCGCGCTCGCGAGCTGGACCATGACGATCTACGCGCTCGGCATGCTGCTGATGCTGCCGGTCGCGGGCAAGCTCAGCGAGCAGTACGGGCGCCGCCGCGTGTTCATGGCCTCGGTCGCGCTGTTCACGGCGGCATCGCTGTGCTGCGGGCTGGCCGGCAACATCTACGAGCTGGTCGCGCTGCGGTTCGTGCAGGCGCTCGGCGGCGCGGGCCTGACGCCGTCGGCGACGGGCATCATCGCCGACCATTTCGGACGCTCGCGCGACAAGGCGCTGGGCCTCTTCGGCAGCATCTTCTCGATCGGCGCGATGATCGGCCCGATCTTCGGCGGCCTGTTCGTGACGTACTGGTCGTGGCGCGGCATCTTCTTCGTCAACGTTCCGATCGGCATCGCGCTGATCGTGCTCGGGCTCCGGACGATTCCCGCCGATCCGCCGCGCTCGCGCAGGCATCCGGCAAACTTCGACCTGCCCGGCATGGTCATGCTGGGCGTGGGGATCCTGGGCGCGATGCTGGCGTTCAACGCGCTGGGTGACGGTGGCCATGGCTGGACGTCGCCGCAGTTCCTCGCACCCGCCGCCGCCGCGCTGCTTGGACTTGCGCTGTTCGCGCACCACGCGCGTGCCAGCGCGCATCCCTTCATCCTGCCCCGCTTTCTCGCCGGGCGCGGCTTTCGCGCGGTCAACGCGGTCAACGTGATCGGCGGCATGATCGAGAACGGCCTGATCGCGCTGGTGCCGGTGTACGCAACCACCCGTTACGGGATTTCCGCGCTGGATTCGGGCTCGCTGCTGACCGGCGAGGGCGTCGCGATCATCCTCACGGGCGCCGCCGCCGCGTTCGCGCTGCGCCGGACCGGCTACCGCCTGCCGATCCTCGTCGGCATGATCGCCATGGTCGCCGGCGTGTTTGCGCTGGCGATCGACCCGTACGGCATCTCGCATTACCTGTGGCTCGCCGCCGTCACCGGCCTGATCGGCCTTGGTGCCGGCTGCCTGTCGCCGGCGAGCCGCAACGCGGGCCTGCAATTGGCGCCGGAAAACACACCCACGCTCGCGGCGATCCGCACGATGTGCTTCCAGATCGGCGCGATCATCGCGATCGCGATCACCACCGCCAGCGTCTCCGGCGCCGCGGACGCGGGCACAGGCTATGCGCACGCCGACCTCATCTGGGGCGCGCTGTTCCTGCTGTTGATCCCGATCAGCCTGCGCGTGCCCGAGCACCGCGGCGCGTGGTGAGGACGCGGACGACCGGCACGCCTACGCGCGAAACACCTTCTTGAGGTACGCGAGGTAATCCGGATCGGTACACAGGGTCTTGGCGGGATCATCGCTGATCTTGGCGACCGCCTGCCCGTTGCAGCGCGTCATCTTGATCGTCATGTCGGGCAGCGGCGCGCCCATGTCATTGGTGAGATGGGTGCCGATACCGAAGCCGACCTGGGTGTTCGCGCGAAAGTGCCGGTACAGGCGCAGCGCTGCATCGAGGTCGAGGCCGTCACTGAACACCAGGGTCTTGTTGCGCGGGTCCACGCGCATCCGCCGATAGTGTTCGACGATGCGTTCGCCCCACGCGATCGGGTCGCCCGAATCGTGGCGCACGCCGTCGAAGAGCTTGCAGAAGTACAAATCGAAATCGCGCAGGAACGCGTCCAGGTTGATCACGTCCGCCAGCACGATGCCGAGGTCGCCCCGGTATTCCTGCGCCCACGCTTCCAGCGCGAAGCGCTGGCTGTCGACCAGGCGCGGTCCGACGGCCTGGCAGGCCTGCAGGAATTCGTGGCCCATGGTCCCGATCGGCACCAGTCCGAGCGCCATCGCGCAGCGCACGTTGCTGGTGCCGGCGAGGTGTCGCGGCGCTTCCGCAGCGAGGCGTTCGATCACGTGGCGCTGCCACGCACCCGAAAAGCGACGGCGCGTGCCGAACTCGGCGATCCGGAAATCGTCCGCACCCTCGAGCGTCCGCAGGCGCCGGATTTTTGCGCCCAGCCGCGCTTCGCCCTGGCTGAGGGCGGCGGCCTGGTCGAACCCACGCGCGTGCAACTCACTGACGATCGCGAGCACCGGCACCTCGAACAGGATCGTGTGTAGCCACGGGCCGCGGATCACGATGCCGAGTTCGCCGTCGTCATCGGTGACCTCGACGTGGTCTTCCTGCAACTGGAATACGCGCAGGATCTCCACGAAGTCCTGCTTGAGGTAACGCAAGCCGCGGAGGTAATCGAGTTCTTGCGGGCGAAAGCGCAACCGGCACAGCGCCGCGATTTCCTCACGCACACGCGCCACCGGTGCCAGCAGCGCGGATACGTGGGTGCGGCAATGGAACCGGTATTCCACTTCGGCCGACGGAAACCGGTGCAGCACCGCCTGCATCATGGTGAGCTTGTACAGGTCGGTGTCGAGCAGCGACTCGATGATCAAGGTGCAGACCCCAACTGGGCGCGGGTTTCGGCGAACACGCGATGCGCACATTGTCCTGCGCATCGGCCGGGCCGTGGTCGGCCTCGCGCGGAGCGACCTCGCGCGCGTGCCATTCGTACGCACAAGCGTACGATACATGATACGATTCACAGCACGGCCAGGCGAGGTTCGCATGCATGGGTTCGATCAGCGCCAATCATTTGAAGACGCAAGGCGTTTCCGCCATTGCGAAAGCGTTGACCGACGCGCCCGAGGCGATGGTGTCGGTGCGCGGCCGCGATCGTTTCGTCGTGATGGACATCGAGCATTACCGTTACCTGCGCGAATGCGAGCTGACGGCGGCATTGGCCGAAAGCCAGGCGGACATCGCAGCGGGCCGCTTCGTCAAGGAATCGGTGGACGCGCACATGAAACGGCTGGCGCGGTTGTGAGGAATCCGCCGTGAGCTGGACGCTGGTCTTCACCGACCAGTACAACCGGCGCGCTGCGCAGTTCCTCAAGCTTCATCCACGGCAGCGCGAGCAATACCGACAGACGCTCCTTCTGCTCGAGGCCAATCCGCACCACCCCGCCCTGCGCCTGCACGCGTTGGGTGGCAAGCTGAAAGGCCTGCACTCGGTTTCGATCAACCTCTTGTACCGGATCACGCTGGAACTGGTGGTTCGGCAGCACCAGATCGTGCCGATCAACGTGGGCAACCACGACGCGGTGTACTGAGC
>JBOHYX010000322.1:0-3406 GCA_050738115.1 Rhodanobacteraceae bacterium | reverse complement strand
GCCGCAGCGCACACGCACGTAGCGCTTTGCTCACTTCGCGGCCGGCACTCGCCAAAAGCGGTTTCGCTCGCTTTGCTCGCGACCTACTTTCCCCGTAAGCCTCTCAGTCCCACGCGCGGGCCACGCGCTCGCTGAAAAAACAACAAAATCGTCATTCCGGGGCCATCGCCAGCTTCATCGGCGATGGAACCCGGAATCCAGCTCTTGCCCTCGATGTACGATTGGCCTCGATGTACGAGAAGCTGGATTCCGGGTTCGACCTGCGATGGAGCTGCAGGTCGCCCCGGAATGACCAGGAAAATGGTTGGTACCCGCGTTTTGCAAGTGAATGATCAAATGATAATTTTTTGGTTGTTTCTTGTGAGGAAAGTAGGTTGCGAGCAAAGCGAGCGAAACGGCTTCTCTCGGCAGGCGGGCGGAAAAAGACAGGGACGTCGCCCAAGTCGAACGAAAACGTGCGAAGCGGTCAGCGCAGCCCCGTCTCGTTGCGCGCGATCACCATGCGCTGGATCTCGGACGTACCCTCGTAAATTTCGGTGATCTTGGCATCGCGGAAATAGCGCTCCAGCGGCATTTCCTTGGAATACCCCATGCCGCCGTGGATCTGCACGGCCTGATGGGTGATCCACATCGCCGCTTCCGATGCCGTGAGCTTGGCGACCGCGGCTTCGGTCGAGAAGCGCGCGCCGGTCTTCGCCGACTGCTGCTTCAGCCACGCCGCGCGCAACGTCAACACGTACGCCGCATCCAGCTTGCATTTCATGTCGGCGATCTTGGCCTGGGTCATCTGGAACGAGCCGATCGCCTGGCCGAACGCCTTGCGGTCGCGCGAGTACTCCAGCGTCGCTTCGTACGCGGCGCGCGCAAGCCCCACGGCCTGCGAGGCGATACCGATCCGGCCGGCGTCCAGCACGCCCATCGCGATCTTGAAGCCGCGGCCTTCCTCGCCGACCACCTCGTCCGGCCGCGCGCGATAGTCGGCAAACTCGATCTCGCAGGTGGCCGATGCGCGGATGCCGAGCTTGGGTTCGGTCTTGCCGCGGCTGAACCCCGCGCGCCCCGTATCGATCATGAAGGCCGTGATGCCGCGCGCCTGCTGGTCGGGATCGGTCATCGCAAACAACAGGATGTATTTCGCGACGGGCCCGGAGGTGATCCAGCTCTTCTTGCCGTGGATCACGAAGCTGCCGTCGTCCTGCTTCACCGCGCGGCAACGCATCGCGGTCGCGTCCGAACCCGATTGCGGTTCGGTGAGCGCGAACGCACCGATCGCATCGCCCGACGCAATCGGCGTCACGTATTTGTGCTTCTGTTCCTCGGTCCCGAACTTCATCAGGCCGTTGCAGTAGAGGGTGTTGTTCACGCTCATGATCGTCGAGTGCGCACAGTCGGCCGCGGCGACCTCGATCATGGCCAACACGTAGCTGATCGAATCCATGCCGGCGCCGCCGTATTCGGTCGGCACCTCGATGCCCATCAGCCCCAGCTTCCCCATTTCGCGGATGTTGTCGAGCGGGAACGCGCCGGACTTGTCATGCTCTGCCGCCACCGGTGCGATGCGCTTGTGCGCGAAATCGCGCGCGATCGACTGGATCTGCAACTGCTCTTCGGAAAAGTGGAAGTCCATCGCAACACCTCGTTGTCGTGTGTCCCTCTTCCCGTCGCGGCGCCGGCGACGGCAATCCACA
This sequence comes from Rhodanobacteraceae bacterium, assembly GCA_050738115.1. Taxonomy (GTDB): domain Bacteria; phylum Pseudomonadota; class Gammaproteobacteria; order Xanthomonadales; family Rhodanobacteraceae; genus 66-474. Next base: position 1,718 of record JBOHYX010000322.1, on the reverse strand, counting down.
CGGCATGATAACGGCGCGGGTCCGACACGCGCCGCGCAGCCGTGTCCGACTTTAATTTATCTTTCCATCCTGATATAAAGATGGAATGCTGGACCTGGTTTCTGCCACGGCGTTGTTGCGGCTGCTGTCCGACCCGACGCGGGTACGGCTGCTGGCGCTGCTGCGACGCGAGGAACTGACCGTCGCGGAGCTTTCATCGGTGCTGCGGCTCGCGCAGCCGCGCGTGTCCACGCACCTCGCCAAACTCCGCGATGCGGGCCTGGTGCGCGATCGTCGCGCGGGCGTGTCGGCCTACTATCGCTTCAACGAAAGCGGTTTTGACGGCGCCGCCGACCTCCTGCGCGCGCTCGAGGATGGCGTGGACGACGCGCAGCTCGACGCCGACGCACAGCGTCTGCCCTCGGTGCTGGCCGCCCGCGCGCGCGACCGCGGCTGGGCCGACAGTGTCGCAGGCGACATGGAGCGCCACTACTCACCGGGCCGCACTTGGGAGACGCTGGCGCGGACGCTGCTGCAGCTCCTCGAAACCCGCGACGTGCTGGACGTGGCCTCGGGCGACGGTGTGCTGGCGGAACTGCTGGCGCCGCACGCGCACTCGATCGTGTGCGTGGATTCCAGTCCGAACGTGGTGGCCGCCGCGCGCAAGCGCCTGAAGGCATACCGCAACGTCGAAGTGGTCGAAGGCGACATGCACGCGCTCGATTTCGACGCGCGCCGCCGGTTCGATCTGGTACTGATGATGCACGCGCTGACCTACAGCGAGCATCCGCAACAGGCCATCGCGGAAGCCGCGCGCGTCCTCAAATCCGGTGGCCGGCTGCTGGCGGCGACGCTGGCCAGACACGCGCATCGCGCTGCGGTCGCGCCATTCGATCACAAGAACCTCGGCTTCCGGCGCGACGAGCTGGCCGGCTTCGCCCGCAAGGCGGGGCTTGAGGTGCTGGACTGCGAGCGCATTTCGCGCGAATCGCGCTCGCCGCACTTCGAAGTGCTGAGCCTGTTGGCCCGGAAACCGGACCGCACAGGGTAGGAGCCGCCCTTGGCGGCGACCGGTCTGGTCGCGCGCAGGCGCGCTCCTACATGGAGAGCAACGATGAATGAACAGGCATGGTTACATCCCGACCGCGTCGAAAAGCTCAACGACGCCCTGTCGCAACGCATCCTCGTGCTCGACGGCGCGATGGGCACGATGCTGCAGGGGCACGCACTCGACGAAGCCGGCTACCGCGGCGAGCGCTTCGCCCACGGCTGCGACGCGCAGCACCCACATCAACACATGGGCGAGCAGGTCGACGCCAACGGTTGCCAGCGCGACCTCAAGGGCGACAACGACCTGCTGTCATTGACGCATCCCGAAATCATCCGCGACATCCACGCGGCGTACCTCGGCGCCGGCGCGGATTTCGTCGAGACCAACACGTTCAACTCGACGGCGATCAGCCAGGCGGACTATGCGTTGCAGCACCTGGTGCGCGAACTCAACCGCGAGGGCGCGAAGCTGGCGCGCGCCGCGTGTGACGAGGCCGAACGGGCGGACCCCGGTCGCCCGCGCTTCGCGATCGGCGTGCTGGGCCCGACCAGCCGCACCGCGTCGCTGTCGCCCGATGTCAACAACCCGGGCTTTCGCAACGTCGATTTCGATGAACTCGAAGGCGCCTACGCGGACGCGACGCACGGCCTCATCGAAGGCGGCGCCGACCTCGTGATGGTCGAAACGA
>JBOHYX010000321.1:0-3407 GCA_050738115.1 Rhodanobacteraceae bacterium | reverse complement strand
ACACGGTGCCGCGCTGCTCGATGAAATCGACCACGGCGCGCGTCACGCGCGGCGGCCGGTGGCCGAGGATCATGGGCCCGAGGCCGAGCAGATAATCGATGTATTCGTTGCCATCGATGTCGGTGATGTGCGCGCCCCGCCCGCTCGCGACGAACAGGGGATACGGCTCCCACCCGGACCAGGTCGCGCGCGCCGTCGAATTGACGCCGCCCGGAATGGGTCCACAGGCGACGTCGAACGCGCGCGCGCTGCGCGGTGTATCGAGCCCGGAGGCGAGCTGCGCGGCAGGCGCAGCGGCGGCGGAAACCCGGACCGCTTCGGCTTTCAGCGGGTGCATGGACGTTGTCCCTCTGGATCAGACGGCATCGGCGGGCGCGAGCACGCGCCGCGGCGTGGCGAGCTTGCCCGCCAGCAGCGCGGGAAGCAACCCGATCGCATCGGCGAAACCGACGATGGACGTGTGCGGAATCCCCGCGTGGCGGCAATGCTCGATCAGGCGGTGCTTGGCAAACACGTAATCGGCCTCGCCGGCGGGGCAGTAATCCGACGCACCGTCGCCGATCAGCAGCACGCGATGATGCCGGTTGTGTTCGCGTACTGCGCTCGCGCACTTGCAGTGGCCGCTGCCGATCCGGCAGTGCGAGTCGGAAAAGGGCGTCTCGAGCTTCCACGTGCGCGGGCCGGTCTGCACCAGCCGGTTCGCAAGCACCGGCAGGTCGTCGAGGTGGCAGCGCGACAGGATCGCGCGGATCGCGTAATCGAGACCGTCGCTGACCACCCGCAGGGTGGAACCCGCCGCCAGGACCGCTTCCGCGAAAGCGGGAAACGCGGGATCGATGCGCAGGCCGTCCAGGTGTCCGTCGATTTCATCGCGCGATGCATCCAGCAGGGCGACCTGCCCCGCCATGCATTCGGCGGAGCCGATCGTGCCGGCGCGCCAATGGCGCTCCAGCACCTGCCATTCGGGTGCCGCGAAACGGTCGAGCAGCGAGTCGGTGACGTCCTCGACGGCGATGGTGCCGTCGAAGTCGCAGAGGATGTTCCACTGGATCACGAAGGTTCCTCGAGGGGGGATGCGCAAGGCACGATTTACGCAAATCTTAACATCCGCGCGCTGTCCGGACGCTTTCCGGAGCTTTGCCGGGCGAGGAACGGGGCGACGCTCCGGCCGCGGGTCCACCGTTGACCGGCTACAGCACGCCGAGTTCCCGGCAACGCGTAGCCCGGATGAAGGCGCGTAGTGCCGGAATCCGGGATCGTCCAGTGCGGGACCCTTCCCGGATTCCGCTTCGCTTCATCCGGGCTACGCGGGCTGCCGTGACCACGGATGGATAAGGGTCATGGTGTCGGTCGCACGGGTGGAGGCCTGACTAACGCGGCTTCGGGAACCTCACCAGCACCCGCTGCCCGATCCTGAGCGGCGCTTCGCCGGGCTTCAGCGGCGCCAGCGCCAGCGTGCAGTCGACGTCGTTGGCGAGCGCGCGCTCCAGCGGATCCTGGGTCAGGCTGGCAGGCTGCAGGACTTGGCCGACCCATTGCACGGTCGCCTGATAAACAGGCCCGCCGCCTGAATCGGGCACCACCTCGGCGTGCATCCCGGCGTGGATCGCGCCCGCCGCGTCCGCGTCGAGCTGCGCGCGCACGATGTGGGGCCGCTCGGGCAGCAGCTCGAACAAGGGCTGCCCGGATGCCGCGGACACGGTCTGGCCGATCGCGACGTGCCGTGCGACCACGGTGCCCGCGACCGGCGCGCGCACGCTGGTCGCATCGAGGGCCAATTCCGCGGCCGCGAGCTGCTGGCGGGCGCCGTCCAGCGCGGCGTCCGCGGCGGCCTGTTTGGCCTTCAGCGTCGCCACTTGGTCGCGCGCCTGCTCGGCAGCTTCGCCGGTCGCAGCGCCGGCCTTGGCCGCCTCGGCCAGCCGCGGCGCGCGTTGCGACGCCTGCTTGAGCGCTACCCGCAATTCGGCGAGCTGCGCCTTGGACTGCGCAACACCTGCCTTCGCGCTCGCCACGCCGATCCGCGCGGCGCGCGGATCCAGCGTCGCCAGCACCTCGCCTTTTTTCACGGTATCGCCGTGCCTGGCCGTGACGGATTCGACCACGCCATCGGCGCGCGCGCCGATCAATACCAGGCCGCCCTCGACATCCACCTGCCCACGTGCAACGGCGAGCCACTGCGAGGTCGCGGGAGGGGCTGTGGCAGACGCGGCATCGTTGCCGCCAGATGAGCAGGCGCCCAGCGCGAGGGCCAGCGTGGCGGCGACCGCGGCGGCGGCGCAACGATGCGGTTTCACTCAGGCTCTCTCCTCGCGGGGCGCGGAATCGGGACGCGTGATCCGTCGGTCATTCAATATCCTCCCATCTTCCATTTCCAGCACGCGGTCGGCGTGGGTCACGAGGCGCGGATCGTGGCTGACGCACAGGACCGTGGTCGCGTGTTCGTGCGCGATCCGGTGCAGGGTATCGATCACGATCTGGCCGTTGGCCGCATCGAGCGAGCTGGTCGGCTCGTCGGCGAACAGCAACTGCGGTTCCTTGACCAGCGCGCGCGCGATCGCGACACGCTGCTTCTCGCCGCCGGACAGTTCCGCCGGCAGCAGGTGCGTGCGCTCCGAAAGCCCCACCTCGTCCAGCGCGGCGCGGCCGCGTTGACGCGCGGTGCGATCGTCGATGCCCATGTAGCCGAGCGGCAGCATCACCTGTTCGAGCGCGGTGAGTGCGGGAAACAGGTTGAAGCCCTGGAACACGAAACCGGTGTGCTGCAGGCGGAAGCGGTCGCGCGCGTAGCGGTTGCCGCGGAACAGATCCTCGCCCAGCGCGGTCACGCTGCCCGAATCCGGCCTCTGCAACCCGGACAGGATCGACAACAGCGTGCTCTTGCCGCACCCGGACGGGCCGGCGATGAGGGTCAGGCGGCCTTCATCGATGCCAAGCGAGAGCCCGCGCAGCACCTCGGTTCGCACCTTGCCGCTGGTATAGCCCATGCACAGATCGGTGGCGACGAGCGCGCTCACCGCAGCAGCAGCGCCGGGTCGGCGCTTTGCAGGGCGCGCACCGCGGCGGCGCCGGACACCAACGCGATGCCCATCACCAGCGCCGCGCACGCGATCCACGCCGGCAGGTTCAGGGCGACCGGCACGTTCTCGAGCTTGGCGAGGCCGATCAGGCCAAGGCTCAGCAGGATGCCCGCGATGAGCCCGCACACGCCGATCCACGCCGCCTGCTTAAGCACCACGCGGCGCAGCGGACCCAGGCCCACGCCGAGCGCGTGCAGGGTCGCGTATTCGCGTACTGAGCCCGCGATAGCGCCCATCAGCGTCTGGCTGGTGATGATCGCGCCCACGATGAATACCACCACGGCGAGGAAGATCACACCGAGCCCGGCGCCGGTTTCGAACATCCAGTAG
>JBOHYX010000320.1:0-3417 GCA_050738115.1 Rhodanobacteraceae bacterium | reverse complement strand
CATGGAAACGCCGCGCAAGCCGGCGCCCAACAGCCAGTGCGGAACAGGTGTGTAGGCGTTGATGTACGCCCAGCAAAAAGGGGAGGAATGACGTCTGCGCGATCCCGACCAACACGGCCATTGCAGCAGCCACCAGCAGGTTGTCCTTTTTCATCGTTCCCCCTTTTCCACGGAATCCAGCAGCGCGGTTGGCATGTCCGCGCGAACGCCCAGCCGGCGCGCAAGTCATCCACCACTTTCCGTTCGCAGCTTCAGCGCGGCGGCTTCACGCCCGATGTATTCGCGGGTGATGCGGCCCGCGATCGCGCCGGCCATGCCTGCGAGTGGACCGAAGAACGCAATTTCGAGCGAAACGTGCGTCGATCCCGCCGACGCAGCGCGAACGACGTGGCTCGCCCGCGTGCACACGCCCGGCGCGTGCGATTCCCGCCGCGTCCTCGAGATCCCGCGCAGCCTCGGGACGGACGCGGACCGGCAAGCTCATAGGCGCTTGCGAATGTCCGCCAGCACACCTTCCACCGGTTGCCCGGGATTTCGGTCCGACTCGTACGCATCCAGGCGCCTGTCGAGCTCCCGGCGCTGCGCCTCCGTGAGCGCAAGCGCGCCTTGGTCAGCCGCGATGCTGTCCCATGGCGCCTCGACCAGGTGGAGTCGCGGCTCCACCGGAAGGTCACGTAATGCCGCGATGTTCATAGGCACCCTCGTTGTGTTCGAGTCTACCCGAAGCTTCCCGCATGGAACGTAACGCCTGGATTCAGCGGCGCGAGCCGAGGGGGAGCGTCCGGTTGAGCGCCGCGTCACGGCAAGCCATTTTGCTCGTGTCCACCACGAAGCCACGCCGCCGTGAGCGAGGTACGCTGTGTCACTCGGCTTTGACCTCGACCTTCGTAACCACTTCCGAAGATATGTGAATAACCACGGTGCGGTTGGTACTCTTGTACAACCACACATCATCGAGCTGTCCCGTCTTCAGGTTTACGCCAGCGGTGGTCTTGGTTATCGGCTCTCCCGCGCACTCGACCAACTTCAATACGGTCGTCCCAGGCTTTATGACGCAATTGCCTAAGCGTACCGTCCGTGCATACTCAGCCGCATGCGCGGAGAACGGCAACAGGGACATCGCCAGCCACGCGTAAAGAATGACTCTCGCAACCTTCATCGTCGTTCCTCCGTGTTGGTGAGGTTTATGTGAACACAAACCACAAGGACGTGGCGAACGGGAGCACAACCCCGCCGCCTGATTCGATCGTGTCGGGCCACGCCACGAGGTACTCACGCGCGGATAACGACTTGCGCGGCTCCCGCCGCCCAACCCTGCCGACTGATCCAACCGTGTTGCCCCATGCGGCGCTCCCCGCTGCGATCTCCCATCAATCCCGCGTGGCCGCAACCGCGCGGAGCACTGTAGGCGGCGCGGCAACGATCGGCGCGCGAGGCGGCCGGACCCTCATCCGGCGCTTCGCGCACGAACAAGAGCAGCGCGTCGCGCCCTTCTCCCGGAGGGAGAAGGGAAACCTTTTACTCGGGGCTACGGGGGAGCGCCGCGCGCTCCGCCTTTCGCAAGAGAACCGCGGCGTTTCGCGCCCCGCCCGGCTGGAGAGGCGACTTGAGCATGGGCGATGGCCCAATGTCGTCGCTGCAGCGCGCTGAAATACAAAACGGCTGGATTCCGGGTTCCGCCGCGATGGAGCCGCGGTGGCCCCGGAATGACGAGCTGAACATTGGTGCGAATCGCGGAATGGTCGGGATTTGCGCCAATCAGGTAGACCGGTTCACGGTCGGCCCTGCCGCGGCGCCACCGGTTTTCACGCCACGTGCAACGACCGCTTCGAATCCGCACCGCCGTGGATGACTGCCGCACGCAGTTCTTCGGGATCGAAGTCGTCGACGTTGATGAATTCCGCGGTGGCGCGGCGCAGGTGTTCCAGCATCGCGCGTTCGGTTTCACTGATCGCACCAGCCCGTTCGGCTTCGGCAAGTTGTCCCGGATAATCGTGGGACTTGAAGTGACCGGTTTTGACGGCTTTGAGGAATTTGCGCTCGACGGGCTCGGCCGCGACCACGTCCGGCAACAGCGCGTGCATGCGGCCCACCGGATTGTTCGGCGTCTGGGTCAGATAAATCCCGCGCACGAGCGCGTCGCGTGCGCTGTTGGGTGCGGTGAGGATCGCCGCGACGCGCCGACCCAGACGATCGGATGGTTCCACCTCGCGGCGTCCAAACGGAAACACCAGCGCGTGCAGCAGCCACGCGACCGGCCGCACCGGGAAGTTGCGCATCACGCCGTCCAGCGCCATCTGCATTCGCCACACCGAATCGTGGAACGCCCACGCCAGCAGCGGGCGCTCGGCTTCGGGGCGGCCCTCGTCTTCGTAGCGCTTCAGCATCGCCGAGCAGATGTAGAGGTAGGACAGCACGTCGCCAAGGCGCGCCGAGAGTTTCTCCTTGAACTTCAGCCGTCCGCCCAGCACGCCCATCGCGGTGTCGGCGGTCAGCGCCAGCGCCGCGGAATAGCGGTTCAACTTGCGGTAATAGCGGCGCGTATAGGCATCACCCGGCGCCTTGCCGAATTTCGCGAAGGTGAGCCCCAGCCAGAACGCGCGCACCGCGTTGGAAATGCCGAAGCCGATGTGCCCGAACAGCGCGTGGTCGAAGTCGGCGAGCGCCTTCGCCTGGTCAGGCTCCCGCGCGGCGTGCATTTCCTTGAGCACCCACGGGTGGCAGCGGATCGCGCCCTGGCCGAAGATCATGAGGCTGCGCGTCATGATGTTGGCGCCTTCCACCGTGATCGTGATCGGCGCGCCTTCCCAGCAGCGCCCCATGTAGTTGGACGGCCCGAGCTGGATGGCCTTGCCGCCGTGCACGTCCATCGCATCTTTGATGACTTCCCGGCCGATTTCCGTGGCGTGGTACTTCGCGATCGCCGACACCACGGCTGGTTTTTCGCCACGGTCCACTGCCGCCGCCGACGCGCGCGACAGCGCCGCGATCGCGTACGACCGGCCGCCGATCCGCGCCAGCACTTCCTCGACGCCTTCGAAGCGCGCCACCGCGAGGCCGAACTGTTTCCTGATGCGCGCGTAGGCGCCGGTCGCGGCCACGATCATCCGCACGAACCCGGTGGCGCTCGACGGCAGCGAAATCCCGCGCCCGACCGACAGGCATTCGACCAGCATCCGCCAGCCGTGGCCGGCCATGTGCGGGCCGCCGATCAGCGTGTCAATCGGTACGAACACGTCCGTGCCGCGCAGCGGCCCATTCTGGAACGGGATGTTGAGCGGGAAGTGCCGACGGCCGATCTCGAGGCCCTCGGTGTCGCGCGGGATCAGTGCCAAGGTGATGCCGAGATCGTCCTTGGCGCCCAGCAGGTGATCCGGGTCGTACATCCGGAACGCCAGGCCCACCAGCGTCGCGACC
>JBOHYX010000319.1:0-3428 GCA_050738115.1 Rhodanobacteraceae bacterium | reverse complement strand
GCGCCGCGATCACGGTCGGCCGTGAGCGCACGACCGCCTTGGCTGACGCGGGCGTGACGCCGCGCCGCTGCATCAGGTCGTAGTAGTGCTGCCAGTATTCGTCGAAGCGCGGGTCGGAGTGGATGCTCACCAGCTCGAAGTCGCGGCCTTCGGCCAGGCGCAGTCCGATCCGCTCGATGCGCCGGGTGATGACCTCCGGGCGGCCGATCAGGATGGGCTTGACCAGCTTCTGGTCGACCAGCGCCTGCACCGCGCGCAGCACGGTTTCTTCCTCGGCCTCGGCATAGGCGACCCGCATCGGGTTTGCGCGCGCGCGGTCGAAAACGGGTTTCATCGTCAGCCCGGTGCGGAACACGAACTCGTTCAGCTTCTCGACGTACGCGTCGAGGTCTGCGAGCGGGCGCGTGGCGACGCCCGAGGCCATCGCGGCCTTGGCGACCGCCGGGGCCACGTGCACCAGCAGGCGCGGATCGAACGGCCGCGGAATCAGGTATTCGGCGCCGAAGTGCGGCGCGCGCCCGCCATAGGCGCGCTGCGCCACGTCGGAGGCCTCGAGCCGGGCGAGCGCCGCGATCGCGTGCACGCACGCCACCTTCATCGCTTCGTTGATGCCGGTGGCGCCGACGTCCAGCGCGCCGCGGAAGATGTAGGGAAAACACAGTGCGTTGTTGACCTGGTTCGGGAAGTCCGAACGGCCGGTCGCGATCACCGCGTCGGGCTTGGCGGCGCGGGCTTCGTCGGGCGTGATTTCGGGCGTCGGATTGGCCAGCGCGAGGATCACGGGCCTGTTGGCCATGGTCGCGACCATCTCGCGCTTCAATACGCCGCCCGCCGACACGCCGAGGAACACGTCGGCGCCCTTGACGATGTCGGCCAGCGTGCGCGCCCGGGTCTTGCGCACGTAGCGCTCGAGGCTGGGGTCGAGCCCCGGGCGACCCTCGTACAGCACGCCGTCCTTGTCGCTGACCAGGATGTGCCCGCGCTTGACGCCCAACTGCACCAGCATGTCCAGGCACGCAATCCCCGCCGCGCCGGCACCTGAAGCCGCGACCTTGACGTCACCGACCTTCTTGCCGACCACGATCAGCGCGTTGGTGAGCGCCGCGCCCACGATGATCGCGGTGCCGTGCTGGTCGTCGTGGAACACCGGGATGTGCATGCGTTCGCGCAGCTTGCGTTCGACCTGGAAACACTCCGGCGCCTTGATGTCCTCGAGATTGATGCCGCCAAAGGTCGGCTCCAGCGCGGCGATGACGTCGACCAGCCTGTCCGGATCGCGCTCGTCGATTTCGATGTCGAATACGTCGATGCCGGCGAACTTGCGGAACAGCATCGCCTTGCCTTCCATCACCGGCTTGCCGGCCAGCGGGCCGATGGTGCCGAGGCCGAGCACCGCGGTGCCGTTGGTGACCACGCCCACGAGGTTGCCGCGCGCGGTCAGCGCGTACGCCTCGGTGGGATCGTCCACGATCGCCTCGCACGCGGCGGCGACGCCGGGCGAATACGCGAGCGACAGGTCGCGCGCGGTCAGCACGGGTTTGGTCGGGGTCACCCGGATCTTTCCGGCTGGCGGATGCCGGTGGTATTCGAGCGCCGCTTGTCTCATTTCCTCGGATAGACCTGACATGACGGGTGCCCCTGCGCTGGATCCTGTTTCAGGACCCTTCATCCTAACACTTTGGTCCTTGCGGCTTGTCCTTTTGCGGCGGCGGCAAACGCGCAAATCGGCTACAGTCGGGGCGAAGACCGCTTCATCCTCGAATTCGCCGCGCTGCCAAGCCACACGCCGCGCCTGGCGAGCTGGCTGGGTGCACTGCGCTGGCCGTTCCTCACGCTCCCGGGGCTGGTGTGGATCCCGCTGGCGCTTCCGGATGAATGGCTGCCGAACACGGCCAACGCGCTGCTGGTCGCGAGCACCGTGATCGTGCTGGCCGCGAGCTGGCTCGCATGGCGCCACCGAAATCGCCCGGCGGGGTTCTTCCTGCTGGCGTGGGTGCCGTTGCTGGCGCTGACGCTGGCGCGCGGGTGGCGCCGCGCGTCGCCGAACGGGTGGTCGCGCGGGTGGCCGCGCTGGAAGTGCCGGTGGGTGAAATTCCGGTGCGCTTCACGGTGAGCATCGGGGTCGCGTCGCGCGATGCGAGCGTCGCCGGTTTCGATGCGCTGGTCGAGTACGCCGACGCGGCGCAATACCGCGCCAAGGCCGAGGGCCGCAACCGGGTGGTGGTATGGCGGCGCGAAGCTGCGGTGATGGCGTTTGCGGGCGCGCCGTAGCCGCCGCGAGCGTGGCACACTCGCGCGCATGAAAGGCAAATCCGGCATAGTCAGGGACTGGTTGCCGCGCTATACCGGCCAGCCGCTGAAGGACTTCGGCGATTACGTCCTGCTGACCAACTTCATCGGCTATCTCGAAAACTTCTGCGCACTGACCGGCGCCGCGATCGTCGACCGCGGGCGGCCGATGCCGTGCGCGACGGCCAACGGCCTCACGATGATCGACTTCGGAATGGGCAGCCCCAACGCGGCGACCGCGATGGACCTGCTGTCGGCGGTCGCGCCGAAGGCTGCGCTGTTCCTCGGCAAGTGCGGCGGGCTCAAGAAAAAGAACCGGCTTGGCGACCTGATCCTCCCGATCGCGGCGATCCGCGGCGAGGGCACCAGCGATGACTATCTGCCGCCGAAAGTGCCGGCGCTGCCGGCGTTCCAGTTGCAGCGCGGCGTGTCGACGATGATCCGCGATCTCGGCCACGATTACTGGACGGGCACCGTGTACACCACCAACCGGCGGGTGTGGGAATACGATGACGGCTTCAAGGCGTACCTGCGCACGCTCCGCTGCATGGCGATCGACATGGAAACCGCGACGATCTTCGCCGCCGGTTTCGCCAACCGGATTCCGTCGGGCGCGCTGCTGCTGGTATCCGACCAGCCGATGATTCCCGAAGGCGTCAAGACCGCCGCCAGCGACGCCGCGGTCAAGGCGCGCTACGTGGAGGATCACGTCCGCATCGGCATCGAGGCGCTGAAGCTGGTGCGCCGCAACGGCCGCAGCGTGAAGCACCTGCGTTTCGAGGATGAGCTGGACTGACGTCTCGAGGGACGGCGTGAACTGACGTTTCGAGGACGGCATGGACGGTGCGCGCGGTCGCGCGCTCCGGATTACGGGCATGCTCTTCGTTGCGGGGGCGTGCTCTTGGTAGGAGCGCGCCTGCGCGCGATCGGCATCGCGATGTGCGATCGGGAACACGTGGTCGCCGGCAGGTTGAAGCTGTCCCGTAGAAACGGACGCCAAGAAGCACGGGTCAATCGGTTTGTTGCAGTCTCCTTGCGTAGTCGTTGGGTGACAAGTACCCGAGCGCTGCCCGGGCAGGAGCATTCCGGGGCAGGATCTGCGCGCAATTGGCTGGACGGCACGGCCCCGCGACCCGGGC
>JBOHYX010000318.1:0-3440 GCA_050738115.1 Rhodanobacteraceae bacterium | reverse complement strand
GTTCAAGTCATCGATTCCGACGTTGTTGATATCGGGCGAACGCGATCCGGTGACGCCACCGGCGTTCGCCGATGAGGTGTTGAAGGGATTGTCCGATGGCCGTTCGCTGGTGGTGAAAGGCCTCGGCCACGCCGAACCCATGGCGGCCGGCTGCATGCCGAACCTCGTGGACCAGTTCATCGACACGCTGCAGCCGAAAAAACTCGACGCGCAGTGCCTGGATCGCCTGGGTCCGGCCCCCGCGTTCGTGAACTTCAACGGAGCCGCACCGTGAGGCGGTTTTTTGCGATCGTCCCTGATCGCCGCTCCGCTGGACCAACCGGCAGCGGGGGAAGTCCCAAAGCTCGACAGGTCAGAACGGCCTTCCCTGGCCTGACTTTTCACGACAGCCGCTTCAAACGGAATATCTCGCGTCCAGTCGCGGGTCCCGGGTCCCGAGTCCCGACGCGACGGGAGCGCCATGTAGGCACGATGCACATCGGAGCACCCAATGATTGAAGTCAAAGATCTGCACAAGGCCTTCGGCAAGGTGAAAGCCGTCGATGGCGTGACCTTCACGGCGCGCGACGGCGACATCACCGGCTTGCTCGGCCCCAACGGTGCCGGCAAGACGACGACCTTGCGGATGCTGTACACGCTGATGAAGCCCGACACGGGCCAGGTGCTGGTGGACGGCATCGATGCCGCGGTCGATCCCATCGCGGTGCGCCGGCGGCTCGGCGTGCTGCCGGACGCGCGCGGCCTGTACAAGCGGCTGACCGCACGCGAGAACATCGAATATTTCGCGCGCCTGCACGGGATCGAGACGCGCCTCGCGCGTGAGCGCCGTGAAAAGCTGGTCGACGCGCTGGACATGCGCGAGATCCTGGACCGTCGCACCGAGGGTTTCTCACAGGGCGAACGGGTGAAGACCGCGATCGCACGCGCGCTGGTACACGATCCGCGCAACGTGATCCTCGATGAGCCGACCAACGGCCTCGACGTGATGGCGACGCGCGGCCTGCGCGCGTTCATGAAGAACCTCACCGCGGAACGCCGCTGCGTGCTGTTCTCGAGCCACATCATGCAGGAGGTGGCGATGCTCTGCGACCGCATCGTGGTGATCGTGGCCGGACGCGTGGTGGCCGACGAAACGCCGGACGCGCTGCGTGCGCAGACCGGCGAAGCCAACCTCGAGGATGCCTTCGTGAAACTGATCGGCAGTGAAGAGGGGTTGGCGGCATGACACGAACCCATCCCGAGCCGTTGCGTTTGCTGGAGCGCGCCGCATGAACGCGATGCTGACTGTCTGGTGGAAGGAAGTCCGCGAAAACCTGCGCGACCGGCGCACCGTGTTCAGCGCGCTGGTGTGGGCGCCCCTGATCGGCCCGGTGATGTTCGTGGTGCTGATGAACGTGCAGGTCAACCAGGTGATGGCGAAGGCCGAGGGCCCGCTGAAGGTGCCGGTGATCGGCGCCCAGTACGCGCCGAACCTCATCGCGGCGCTGAAGCAGCAGGGCCTCGTGCCCGAACCGCCGATCGCCGATCCCGACAGGGCCGTGCGCGAGCGCGACGCCGACGTGGTGCTGCGGATCCCGGCCGACTACGCCAAGGCGTGGCGCAAGGGCGAACCGGCGCAGGTCGAGATGATCTACGACGCCTCGCAGATGGACGCCGGCACGCCGCGCAGCCGCCTCGGATCCATGCTGCAGCGCTACAGCCGCGAACAGGGCGCGTTGCGCCTGCTGGCGCGCGGCCTGTCGCCGAGCGTGGCGGTGCCGCTGGTGGTGAGTGACCGCGACCAGTCCACGCCGCAGTCGCGGGCCGGGATGTTCCTGAGCTTCATGCCTTACTTCTTCGTGATCGCACTGTTCGTCGGCGGCATGTATCTCGCGATCGACCTGACTGCCGGAGAGCGCGAGCGGCAATCGCTCGAGCCGCTGTTCGCCAATCCGGTCGCGCGCTGGCGAATCCTCACCGGCAAGCTGGGCGCGATCATCACGTATTCGTTCGCGAGCCTCGTGATCTGCGCGATTGCATTCACCATCGCCGGGCGCTTCCTGCCGACCGCCAAGCTGGGCATGGCGTTCGACCTCGGTCCTGCCTTCGTCGGCAAGACCGTGCTGCTGGAATTGCCGCTGGTCGCGCTGTTCGCGGTGTTGCAGACGCTGGTCGCAGCGTTCGCCAAGAGCTACCGCGAGGCGCAAACCTACCTCGGCCTTTTGATGTTCATCCCGATCGTGCCGTCGCTGCTGATGGGTTTCATGCCGGTGAAACCCGCGCACTGGATGTACGCGATCCCGCTGCTCGGCCAGCAGATCGGGATCAGCGACCTGTTGCGCGGCAATCATGTCCAGGCTGTGGACATTGGCGTGGCGGTGGTGTGCGGATTCGCGGGCGCGCTGGTCATCGGCGTGATCACCGCGCTGGTGTATCGCTCGGAGCGGCTGGCGATTTCGGCGTGAACGCGACGCGACTCGGCACAAGCGTGCCGGCCGGATACACGAACCACAAATAAAATGCCCCGAGAGCCAGGGGGGAGCTCTCGGGGCGGGCGAAGCCGAATCTGGGGAGGGATTCGGCTTCGGGGGTTCGCTCAGGGAGGTGAGTGAACCGGGACGCCGTTGCGTGCGTCCGAAGCGTTAGATGGGGTCGACCTCGACAAGTTCAAACCGGTTTCTTGGTCGATTCATCGTCCGTTCACCAGCCGGTTGGTGCATGACCTCCGGCATGGTTCGGACGTCCAATGCCCGACCTGCTTGTCCTCGTTGCGTCACCCCCACCCAACGTGCGCAGTGTGGGCGCGCCATCGTGAAAGCGCGGTGAAACGATCGTGAAGCGGAGGGGACGCCCTAATGCGCCTCGCCCCAGCTTGCGCCGGATCCGATGCCGACCAGCATCGGAATGTCGAGATCCGCAGCGCCCTGCATCCGCGCGCGCACGCCGTCGGTGACGGCGTCGGCGGCGTCGGCGCGCACCTCGAACACCAGTTCGTCGTGGACCTGCATCAGCATGTGCGCGTCATCGCCGCGTTCGGCAAGCCAGGCGTCGATCGCCACCATCGCGCGCTTGATGATGTCGGCCGCGGTGCCCTGCATGGGCGCGTTGATCGCGGCACGTTCGGCGCCGGCGCGCTGGGCGGCGTTGCGCGAGCGCAGCGCGTCGAGGTACAGCCGCCGCCCGAACAGGGTCTCGACGTAGCCGTCGCGTTTCGCCTGCTCGCGCGTCGAGTCCATGAACACCTTCACCCCCGGATAACGTTCGAAGTAGCGTTGCACGTAGTCCTGCGCTTCGGCACGTGGAATGCCGAGGCGCTGGGCGAGGCCATGTGCGCTCATCCCGTACATCAGCCCGAAGTTGATCATCTTGGCGACGCGCCGCTGTTCGGGCGTGACTTGGCCCGACGCGACCCCGAACACCTCGGCGGCGGTCGCGCGATGCACGTCCTCGTCATGCTGGAA
>JBOHYX010000317.1:0-3463 GCA_050738115.1 Rhodanobacteraceae bacterium | reverse complement strand
GCCGCCAGCGCCGACTGCTGGTTCGAAATCACCGATGCCGACGGCAACAAGATCGCTTCCGGCATGCTGCGCGCCGGCGACACGCGCACCTGGCACTCGAGCGGGCTGTTGCACGTGACCCTCGGCAACGCCGGGGCCGTGACCGTGACCCGCGATGGGCAGTCGTTTCCGGTGGATGATTTCCAGCGCGCCAACGTCGCGCACTTCGACGTGTTCGGGCCGGACGGCGCCGGCGAGAACGGTTGAATCTGCTGTATGCTTGCGCGTTTCCGCGGTCACGCGGAATGTCCGTGTGCACGTGGGTGAACGATGGCTTTTGAAGATTACGACGAGCTCGAGCAGGGCGAACAGGTTCGCAAGTGGATCAAGGAAAACGGCCTCGCCGTCGTGGCCGGGGTGGTCATCGCGCTGTTGCTGATCTTCGGATACCGGCAGTGGCAGGCGCACAAGAACACCGTCGAGGTCCAGGCCGCGTCCCAATTCGCCGTCTTGCAGAATGCGATCCAGGCCGGCGACACGCAAGCCATGGGCGCGGCGCTCGGGAATCTCCAGAAGAATTATTCGGGTACCGCGTATGCCGCCTTCGCCAGCGCGGCCGTTGCCGACTACGACGTCGGCAAGAACGAACTGAAACCCGCGGCCACCAATCTCGAATGGGCGGTGGCGCACAGTGGGCAACCGGCCTTGCAGGCGCTGTTTTCGCTCAGGCTTGCGCGGGTCCTGTTGGCCCAGGGCCACGCGCAACAGGCACTGACGTCGCTCGACAAGGTGCCGGCTGGTGACTTCACCGCGATCGTCGAGGAACTTCGTGGCGACGCGCTGCTCAAACTCGGGAAAATCGATGCCGCACGTACGGCATACCAGAGCGCGCTGGCGAAGCTCGACAAGGGCTCGCCGGGGCGCGATTTCGTGCAGATGAAGCTCGAGAACCTCACGCAGCCGCAGGCTGCGCCGACCGGGAAGCAGGCTCAATGAAGCGCCGCCATCTTCTGCTGTTGCCGCTGCTGGTCGCGACGTTCGCGCTCTCCGGCTGCGGACTGTGGAGCAAGCTGTTCAATCGTGGCAGCAACATCCAGTCGCCGAAGCCCCTGGTGCAGTTCACGCCCACGGTGCAGGTCAAGGAAGTGTGGTCCACCCGCATCGGCGACGGCGCCGGGCGGTCCGGCGTCCGGCTGCAGCCGACCTACTCGGATGGCCGCCTGTACCTCATCAGCACCAATGGCAAGATCGAGGCGCTGGACGCCGCCACCGGGAAGGAAATCTGGAAGGAATCCACCCGGGTCGGCGATGGCATCTGGCCGTTCAGGCGCAAGAAACCCGGCCCCGACGCGCGCTATGCGGGCGGCCCCAGCGTATCCGGCGACCTGCTGGTGGTCGGTACGCTGGATGGCCACGTGTACGCGATGGATGCGGCTACGGGCAAGCGCCTGTGGAGCGCTGAGGTGGACGACGAGGTGATTTCGCCGCCCGCGGTCGACGCCGGCGTCGTGTACGTGCGGACCAACTCAGGATACGTGTACGCGTTCGACGGCAACACCGGTGAACGGAAATGGCTGAACGACCAGGCCGAGGTGCCGCTGCTGAGCCTGCGTGGCAACGGACCGCTGCTGGCCACGCACGGCGTGGTCCTGTACGGAAGCGACGATGGCACCGTGGTGTCGCTGCTCACGACCACCGGCGCGGTCCAGTGGAAGTTGCCGATCAGCAAGGGGCTTGGCCGCACCGACATCCAGAAATTGAACGATGCCGACGACACCCTGCAGATCGACGGCACCACGATTTACGCGACGGCGTACCACGGCGAGTTGGTCGCGATCGATGCCGCCCAGGGCCAGATGTTGTGGGATCGACCGTTCTCGAGTTACGTCGGCGTGGCGGTGGCCGACAACGAACTGGTCGGGGTGGACAGCGACTCCGTGGTATGGGGGTTCTCGAAGGATGGCGGTGGCGACCTGTGGAAGCAGGACGCGCTGCAATATCACTGGCTGACGGCCCCGACGGTCCAGGGCCAGTACGCCGTGCTCGGCGGGGTCGAGGGATACGTGCACTGGCTGGATCTTTCCGATGGCAAGCCCGCCGCGCGCGTGCGCCTGTCGAAGGACCCGATCCGTGCACGCCCGGTCGTCAACGGCGACATGGTGTACGTCGAGGACGTGAAGGGGCGCGTCGCGGCTTACCAAATTTCAAGCGATCATCCCTGATCGCCGCTTGGCCAACGGCTTCTCGACGCGGATGGCCACGAGCTGGTATAGATCAGAACGGCCTTCCTTGGCCTGACTTTTCGCAACAGCTGCTTCGGCGCGAGCGTCAAGTAAGATGCTCGGTCGGCTCCTCGGACTTCATTGTGCTTCCTGTCGTTGCGCTCGTCGGTCGCCCCAACGTCGGCAAGTCGACGCTTTTCAATGCGCTCACGCAGCGTCGCGACGCCCTTGTAGCGGACCTGCCGGGCGTGACCCGCGACCGCCATTACGGGGTGTGCCGACGCGGTGAGCGGGCGTTCGTGCTGGTCGACACGGGCGGGCTTTCCGACACGCGTGAAGGCTTGCACGCCTTGACCGACCGGCAAGTGCACCGCGCGATCGACGAGTCCTGCGCGTGTGTGCTGCTGGTCGACTGGCGCGAAGGATTGCTACCGCAGGATCGCGCGATCCTCGATCGCCTGCGACGCACGGACAAACCGGTACTGCTCGCCGTCAACAAGACCGAGGGCATCGATCCACAGATCGCCGCCGGGGAGTTCGCGCCGCTTGGCGTCGCCGGCAGCATTGCGATCTCAGCCGCACATGCGCGCGGTCTCGACGAGCTGCTGGAGGGGCTGCACCCGCTGCTGCCGGACGGGAACGACACGGGCGCGGCATCCACTTCGACGGACGGTCCCGCGGGTACGCGCGTCGCGATCGTCGGACGTCCGAACGTTGGCAAATCAACGCTGGTGAACCGTCTACTGGGTGACCAGCGCATGGTGGTGTCGGACGTCGCCGGTACCACGCGCGATTCGATCGCGGTTCCGCTGGAGCGCGACGGCAGGCACTACGTGCTCATCGACACCGCCGGCGTGCGCCGGCGTGCGCGCGTGGAGGACGCGCTCGAGAAATTCAGCGTGATCAAGACGCTCCAATCCATCGCCGCCGCAGAAGTCGCGGTGGTGATGCTGGATGCCGCCGAGGGCGTGACCGACCAGGACTTGGCGCTGATCGGCCAGGTGCTCGATGCCGGACGCGCACTGGTGATTGCCGCCAACAAGTGGGACGGACTCGAACGGTACGACCGCGAACGCTGCAAGGCGGGCCTCGAACGCAAGCTGGAATTCGTCGCGTGGGCGTGCATCGTGTTCCTGTCGGCGAAGCACGGTTCCGGGCTGCGCGAGCTGATGCGCGCCATCGACCGCGCGGCTGGCGCGGCCGCACGCGTGCTCGGCACGGCCGACCTGACGCGCGCGCTCGAACAGGCGGTGGCCGCGCAC
>JBOHYX010000316.1:0-3491 GCA_050738115.1 Rhodanobacteraceae bacterium | reverse complement strand
GATTGCCAAACGCGGCAGACCATTCGCGTTCGTTCGCCTTCATTCACGGACAAAACCCATCACTGCGGCCGGCATTCGGGATGCCCGCAGCCGCACTGGCCATGCTGCGCGACGTCCTCGTCGAGCGAAGGCTTCTCGCTGAACTCCGCGGCGCTCCGGCAGTACTCGCTGCAGTACGGATGGCCGGCCTCGACGTCGCAGGTGCAGCGCTCGTGTGCGCATTGCTGTTTGGGATGATCGACTTCCATGGCTGTCTCCTTTGCTGGTGCTCCCTCGTGACACGAAACCAGGTTACGCCGCGTACTGCCGCGCGTCCGCGTGCTTGAACGCAAACCCCGCGCCCGGCCGCGACAGGTCGGGACGCAGTTGACCGTCCACGGGCTCGGGTACGCCATCGAACAGCATGTGCTCGATGCGGACGTGGTCGTGGAAATATTCGATGTGGCGCGACGCGCGGGTCGCGCAGGCGACGTGCATGTGCAGCGCCGGCGCGCAATGTGCCGACAGCGGCGTGTTGAAGGCTTCGCACAGCGCGGCAGCGCGCAGATACCCCGTGATGCCGCCGCAACGCGTCGCGTCCGCCTGCAGCACGTCGACGGCGCCCGCTTCCAGCATGCGCCTGAAATGGAAATGGTCGTACCCGTATTCGCCTGCCGCGACATCCATGTTGGCCGGCGCGCGATCGCGCAGCAGGCGCAACCCGGCAAGATCATCCGAGGACACGGGTTCCTCGAACCAGGTGACGCCACACTCGGCGAACACGCACGCGAGATCCAGCGCCTGCTTGCGTGCGTACGCACCGTTGGCATCCACGAACAGTTGCGCGTCGTCGCCGATCGCGGCGCGCGCCTCGCGCACCCGCGCCGGGTCGTCGTGCGGGTTTCGTCCGACCTTCATCTTCACCATCCCGAAATCACGATCGACCCATCCGAAAAGCTGCCGCCGCAGCCGTGCGGTGTCGTAGGACGTGAAGCCGCCGCTGCCGTACGCGGGGATCGCCTCGCGCACCCGTCCCAGAAGCCGGACCAATGGCAGGTCGAGCAGTTTCGCCTTCAGGTCCCACAGCGCGTTGTCGACGGCCGAGATCGCCATGGCAGCAATACCCGCGCCGCCGAGGTTGCGCACCGCAGCGCGCATTGCCCACCACGAACCCTCGACGTCCATGGCATCACGACCCTCGACCACGCCGGCAAGCGTGTCCTGGACCAGCACGCCCGTCGCCATGTCGGCATAGGCGTAGCCGACGCCGCAGTGGCCGCCGGCCTCGATCTCCACCAGCACCAGCGTGGTCGACGCCCATTCGAGGGTGCCGTCGGATTCGGGCGCGTCGGTCGGCACCTTGAACACGCCGACGCGCAGTGCCTGCAGGGGCGTGTTGGTCACGGCCATCAAGCATTCCGGTCCTTCCCGCTGCCCGGGAACAGGGTTGCGATGGCTTCGCGCGCGGATTGCCGAAGCATCCCGCGCCGGCCGGAATCACCGTGGAACATCGAACGCGCGAACGCGCGCACCTGCTCCATGGTGAGGTGTGGCGGCAGCGGCGGCACCTCGGGATCGGTGATGGCCTCGATCACGCACGGGCGGTCGGCGCCAAGGGCCTGGTCCCACGCGCCACCGATCTGGTCGGGCCGGTCGACGCGGATGCCCTTGAGGCCGATCAGCTCGGCGTACTTCGCGTATGGAAAATCGAACACCTGCTGGGATGCGTCGAACTTCGGGTCGCCCTCCATCACGCGCTGTTCCCACGTGACCTGGTTCAGGTCGCGGTTATTGAGGACCAGGATCACGAGGCGCGGATCTTCCCATTTCTTCCAGTAGTCACGGATCGTGATGAGCTCGGCGTTGCCGTTCATCTGCATCGCGCCGTCGCCAACCATGGCGATCGCGACACGGTGCGGAAACGCGAACTTGGCGGCGACGGCATACGGCACGCCGGGGCCCATCGTGGCGAGCCCGCCCGACAAACTCGCCAGCATGCCGCGCCGAACCTTCACGTCGCGCGCATACCAGTTGGCCGCCGAGCCCGAATCGGAGGACAGGATGCAATGGTCCGGCAGTCGCGGGGACAGTTCCCAGAACAGGCGTTCGGGATTGACGGGATTGGCGTCGTTCATCGCGCGCGATTCCAGGACCTTCCACCACTCCGCCACGCCCTTTTCGATCTTGTCGCGCCAGCCGCGATCCTCCTTGCGCTTCAGCAGCGGTTTCAGCGCCGCGAGCGTTGCCTTCGCATCGCCCGTCAGGTTCGTGTCCATCGGATAACGGATCGAGAGCATCGCGGGATCGATGTCGATCTGCACGCCGCGCGCCTGGCCTTCCTTCGGCAGGAATTCGGAGTACGGAAAGCGCGAGCCGACCATCAGCAGCGTGTCGGCGCCGCTCATCATGTCCCAGCTCGGCTTGGTGCCGAGGAGACCGATCGAACCGGTGACGTACGGCAGGTCGTCGGGCAGTACCGCCTTGCCGAGCAGCGCCTTGGCAACGCCCGCGCCCAGGAGCTCCGCCACGTCCGCGACCTCGTCGGCGGCGCCGAGCGCGCCCGCGCCCACCAGGATCGCGACGCGTTCGCCGGCATTCAGGAGATCCGCGGCGCGCTGCAGATCCTCGTTGCGCGCAACGATGTGCGGCGATTCGTAGCCCACGCCGGAATGTACCGTGCCGTGCGCGCGCGGCGGTGTTTCCACCGCTTCCACTTCCTGCAGGTCGTTGGGAACGACGATGCAGGTCACGGTGCGCTTGGAGATCGCGATACGCAACGCGCGGTCGATCACGTGCCGGACCTGCTCGGGCACCGTCACCATCTCGATGTAATCGGCGGCGACGTCCTTGAACAGGGTGGTGAGATCGACTTCCTGCTGGTATTGGCCGCAGAGCGCCGATCGCGCCTGCTGCCCGACGATCGCGACCACCGGCATGTGGTCGAGCTTGGCGTCGTACAGCCCGTTGAGCAGATGGATCGCGCCCGGCCCGGACGTCGCCATGCACACGCCCACCTCGCCGGTGAACTTCGCGTGCGCGCACGCCATGAACGCGCACATCTCTTCATGGCACGGCCGTATGAAAGTGGTCTTGTCCGCCGCGCGCCCCAACGCGCCAATCAGGCCGTTGATGCCGTCGCCCGGATAACCATAGATGCGGTGCACGCCCCACTCACCGAGGCGCTGGATGACGAAATCGCCAACCGTGGCTCTCATGTCGATTCCCTTCGTGCAGACGAACCATTCGACCGTACGCTGCAGGCAATGAAGCATCCGTGAACTCGCCGCGACGCAGGCGCATCGCATCGCCAGGCCGCTCCGATGGTCCGGCGTACGCGGTGGCTCCGGTCGCGCGCAGGCGCGCTCCTACAGGCGAATGGATCGCGAGATCATTTCGCCTCGCCGTCGGCGTCCTTGCGGTTCGCGCGCACGTGCTGCATGGCTTCGCTCAGCATCCCGAGCGTGATCGGTTTGCCGATGTGCGCATCGAAGCCGGCCTGCAGCGCGCGCTCG
>JBOHYX010000315.1:0-3498 GCA_050738115.1 Rhodanobacteraceae bacterium | reverse complement strand
GATCGACGGCGTGCACGCGCATGATCTGGCCACGCTGCTCGACCAGGAGGGCGTGGCGGTGCGTTCCGGGCACCATTGTGCGCACCCGCTGATGCAGTTCTACGGCGTCGCCGGAACCTGCCGCGCGTCGCTCGCGTTCTACAACACCGAGGCCGAGATCGATGCGTTTGTCGCGGCGATCGGCCGGGTGAGGAAGTTGCTTGCGTAAGAAGCGGGGAATCGGGAATGGAGAATCGAGGGTCGCTCCTGCGCTTTCGTGCGGCCTCGCCCGCCGACGTCGATGCCGTTGTCGCGCTGACGGAATCGGCGTATCGCGGCGATGCCAGTCACGCAGGCTGGACCACCGAGGCGGACCTGCTCGATGGCCAACGCACCGATGCCGGCGAGGTCGGGGCGTTGATCGCGGACCCCAGTGGCAAGGTATTGCTGGCCGAGTGCGACGGAAAGTTGCTGGCCTGTTGTGTCGTGCAGCGCCTGGCCGGCGAGCACGCGGGTGACGGTTACTTCGGCATGTTCTCGGTGCGTCCGGCGTTGCAGGGTCGCGGCACCGGCAGCGCGGTGCTCGCCGAAGCCGAACGCATCGCGCGCGACGACTGGCATTGCCCGGTCATGCGCATGACCGTGATCGATGCGCGCGTGGAGTTGCTTGCGTGGTACGAGCGTCACGGCTACCGGCGCACCGGCGAGTACCGGCCGTTTCCGTATGGAGATCCGCATTTCGGCATTCCCAAACGCGACGATCTGCGCTTCGAATGGCTGGTCAAGGAACTGCGGGGCGTGGGCGCCATTGGCCATCGTTCGGAAGCAGTCCGGGTGACGGGCGGGACCCGGGGTGGTGTGCGTGGCTGACGACTGGGTGCGCGTTTGCGCGCAGGACGAACTGCTCCCCGGCGAATTCCGGGTGGTATGGGACGACGACACCTCCATCGCGGTGTACAACCTCGAGGGCAATCTCTACGCGATCGAGGACGTGTGTACGCACGACGGCGGCGAGCTTGCCGGTGGCGAGGTGTGCGGGTTCGAGATCGAGTGCCCGCGCCACGGCGGCCGTTTCGACGTACGTACGGGCGAGGCAACCCAATTGCCGCCGACCGAACCCGTCGCGAGTTTCCCGGTGCACGTCGAGGATGGCGTGATTTTCACGCGCGATGATCGGAATTGATTGCGATCGTCCTTGATCGCCGCCTTTCCGAACCGTAGTGGGTGGGGTCGATCGTTGGCTGCCGTGCACCAGAACGGCCGTCCATGGCCTGACTTTGGGAAGAGCGCTGATCAGGGTGGCGGTGGTGGAAACCGGATCGTGACCCGCAGGCCGTGCGGGTCGTCGTGGTTGGTGAACGACAGTTCCGCGCCGTGCCGCTCGGCGATTTCACGGACGATGGCGAGGCCGAGCCCCGAGCCTTCATGGCCGTTGCCCATGGCGCGGAAGAAGCGCTCGCCGAGGCGCGGCACCAGTTCGGGGGCAACGCCCGGGCCGTTGTCCTGCACGCTCATCGCCCATCCCGAGTCCGCGCCGCGTTCCAGCCCGACGGTGATGATGGCGTTGCCGCGGTTGCCGTAACGCGACGCGTTGTCGATGAGGTTTCCGAGCAGCTCGCGCAGCAGAATGGCATCGCCGACCACCCGGGCGCCCTCCGTGGGGCCCGAATAGCCGAGGTCGATGCCGTGGGCGATGGCGTCGGGCACGCGTACCGCGACTTCGGCACGCACCAGTTCGGCGAGGTCGAGTGGGGCGGCGACACCCAGTGATTCGTCCGGCGCCTGCGCGCGCGCGAGCGCCAGCAACTGTCCGGCCGCGCGCGCCGTGCCTGCCGACAGCCGCTCCACGTGGGTGAGGGCCTCGCGGATCGTGTCGGGGCGGGGATCGGCCAGCGCGCGCTCCGCCTGCAGACGCAGACCGGCGAGCGGCGTGCGCAACTGGTGGGCGGCATCGGCGATGAAGCGCTGCTGTTGGCGCAGCATCCGGTCGAGCCGGCCGAGCAACGCGTCGATGGTCGCGACCAGCGGCTGCACCTCGAGCGGTGCGTCGATGGTGCGCAACGGCGAGAGGTCGCCCGCCTCGCGCGTCTGTATTTCGCGCGCGAGTGGTTCGAGCACACCCAATCCGCGATTGATGCCCAGCCACACCAGCGCCATCGCGACGGCTATCAGCAAAAGTTCGATCGGTACGGAGGATATCAGCAACTCGCGCGCCAGTGCCCGCCGCATGCTGGTGGTTTCCGCGGTCGAAATGACCAGCATGTCGCTGGGGTCCGCCTTGTTCGCAATGAACACCGAGACCATGCGCATGGGTTGGCCCTGATCGCGGAAGTTCGTGAACACCGGATTGGCGCGGCCGGCCCGCGGGCTCGGCTGGGGGAGGTCCTGGTCGCCCGCCAGTACGCCGTAGCGCAGGCTGCGCACCGCGAATTCGTTGCGGTCCTTGGCTGAAAATTGCAGCAGGACGCGGGCCTGATCGCTGAGTTCGTTGCGCCCGGCATCGCTGTTGACCAGGTCGCCGATCGCCTGGGCGCTGTCCAGCAGCCAGCGGTCGTACACCTTGTTGGCGTAGTGCAGGCCGATCACGTAATTGATGACCCCGCCGCACACCAGCACCGCCAGCAGCGGCACCGCGACGAACAGCAGCAGGCGCCGGCGCAGACTGGGATTACGGGCCATCGTCGGCCTCGAGCAGGTAGCCGAGGCCGCGCACGGTGCGCACGTTGACACCGCTGTCCGCGAGCTTGCGGCGCAGGCGGTGCACCACGATGTCGAGGCCATTGTCCGTAAGCGCGTCGTTCCACGTACACAGCGCCTCGATCACGTGTTCGCGCGAGGTGACCCGGTTGCGGTGCGAGGCCAGCAGCTCCAGCAGCGCGAATTCACGCGCAGTGAGTTCGATCGCGTGGTTGCCGAGCATCACGCGGCGCCCGGCGAGGTCAACCGAAAGCTTGCCGAGCCGCAACGCGGGCACGCCGTGGTTGCCCTGGCGCCGCAGCAAGGCCCGCACCCGGGCGTCGAACTCGTCGAGGCTGAAGGGCTTCACGAGGTAGTCATCGGCGCCGAGATCGAGGATGCGCACGCGCAGGTCCACTTCCTCCCGCGCGGTGATGACCAGCACGGGAATGCCGTCGCGGTCGCCACGCAGGCGCTTGAGGACTTCGCTGCCGTCCTGGCCCGGCAAGCCGAGATCGAGCACCACGAGGCCGAATGCGTGTTCCTGCAGGGCGGCGATCGCGGCCTTGCCGTTGGCGAGGTGGTCCACCACGTGGCCCGCGCGGTCCAGCGAGGCGCAGACCGCATCCGCGATGGCGACATCATCTTCGACTACCAGCATCCGCA
The DNA here is from genome assembly GCA_050738115.1 of Rhodanobacteraceae bacterium. GTDB lineage: Bacteria > Pseudomonadota > Gammaproteobacteria > Xanthomonadales > Rhodanobacteraceae > 66-474. The sequence goes on along the minus strand of JBOHYX010000315.1, from coordinate 177 downwards.
TCGCAAGCCCTCGCCGAAGGTCAGAATGGCATCAAGCGTACAACTTGACGAACACGATTTCGCCTGCGCCGTTCACCTGCACGCGCGGCGCGCCATCGCCCGGCATGACCAGCGCGGCGTCGAGCGGGTGCAACGCGAGGTCGGGTTGCGTGTCGGCGTGCAGCATCGCGCTGCCCG
>JBOHYX010000314.1:0-3506 GCA_050738115.1 Rhodanobacteraceae bacterium | reverse complement strand
ACGATCTCAACGGACATGGCTGCGGATTGTAGGGGGAGATCGGAACGTTGAACCCGCCACGTCGCACTGCACGAGACGCTGCCGCGCGCCTACTTCCGCACTGTGAACGCCTCGCCCGGCACCACCGCCATGGTCAGGCGCGCGATGCAGACGAGTTGGCGCGCCTCGTTCTCGATCCGGATTTCCCACACTTGCGTGCTGCGGCCGACGTGGATCGCTCGCGCGGTGCCGGTGACCGTTCCGTCGCGCACGCCGCGCACGTGATTGGCGTTGATGTCGAGCCCGACCACGGCCTTGCCGTCCTCGCAGCACATCGCGGCGGCGACCGACCCCAGGGTTTCCGCGAGCGCGACCGACGCGCCGCCGTGCAGGATGCCGTAGGGCTGGCGGGTGCGGTCGTCCACCGGCATGGTCCCGGTGAGGTGGTCCTCGCCGATCTCGACGACGCGTATGCCGAGCGTTTGCGGCAGCGCGTGGGCGCCCCAGCCGTTGATGGTGGCGAGGTCGAAGGTTTGCTTCCAGATGCCCATGGAGGTGCTGTCCGCGGCGTGGGAGCCGGCATTGTCGCGTGTGCGCGTTGCCGACGCGAGCCCGCTCCGATCTGCCCACGTCGGCGCCGGCGCACCGCAAGCGTCGCGGCGTCAGCGTGCCGATTGCGAGGGCTCGCCCGGCAGGCGCGGGACACCGTGTTCGTCGCGTTCCTCGAGCGTGACCTGGGCGGTATCGAGGCCGGCTTCGTGCGGGCCGGGTGCGATCACCTCGCCGTGTGCGCATTTCCATGCGTTGGCGTAGCAACGGATCGCGTCGCCGGGTTCGCCCTCGGCGGCCTCAACCTCGCCGAGCGCTGCCCAGCCCGCGGCGGTCGGCTTCAGCCCCAGCGCGTGGAGGAGGTATTCGCGGGCGTCGCGTGGATCGCTGGCGCGCAGCGACAGGACGCCGAGGGTGCGCAGCAGGGCATCGTCGTCCGGGTGCGCGTCCTGCCAGCGGGCGGCAGCGTGCAGGCGCTGGGCGGCCTGCCCGGGCGGCGTGATGGCGCCATACGTTGCGATCAGATCGGGATTCCATTCGCGCTTGAGGGCGTCCTCGATCGCGTCGAGCGCGTCGCCAGGATCGCCGAGCGTCGCGGCACGCCGCGCCCAGGCGTCCAGCAGTGTCGGCATCTGGCGCTGCTGCCGGCTCGCGCGCTTCCATAATTCCGCGAGCGCCGGCGGGTCGGGCGCGTTGCGCAGCGACGCGCCGAGTACCGCGGTCACCAGGTCGGCGTAGGCGGTTGCGCCCAGCGTGTCGGATTTGCGCAGGGGTTCGAGCGCGACGCGCGCGCGTTCCGGCTGCCCTGTCGCGAGCGCCGCGAGCGCGTACTCGTACCAGCCCGCGGGCGGCAGCTTGCCCGCGTCCGCGCCCGGCGCCAACAACTGCAGGGCTTCCTCGGCGCGGCCGCTTTCGCGCAGGATGCGGGCGCGCAGGATGCGCGCGGCCTCGGGCGCGTGCTGCGAGGCCTCGTCCAGCGCTTCCAGCGCGCGGGCCGTGTCGCCGTGGCGGTGCGCCGCTTCCGCGGCCGCGAGCAGTGCGGGGGAGCGCAGTGACGCGTACTGGGCGGCGCGCTGCAGGGTGCGATGCGCCTCCACGTTGCGGCCTTCATTCAGCGCGACCAGGCCGTCGCGCAGGCGCTCGTGGCTGATCCGCCGGCGCCGACGCGAGAGGGCGCCGAACGGCCACAGCAACAGCCACCAGATGATGCCGAGTGCGATCCACGCAGCGATCAGGATCGCCACCGCGCCAACCACCGTGGCCTCGACGCGCCAGCCGCGGAACCGGATCAGCACGTAGCCGGGGTCGGACGCGAGCCACACGAAGGCGATCGCCAGCAGGACGACGATGATGAGTGCCAGCACGAGCCAGCGCTTGGCCTTCATCACTGCGCGCCCCCGGCGGTGGACGCAGGGGCCGGGGCCGGCGGCGTCTGGCTGGCGCGCAACGCCTGCAACTGCGCGAGCGCGCCGCCGAGCTTCGGCGGCGGTCCAGCAGCGCGCTGCGAGAGCAGGTTCGCGATTTGCGTGCGCGCGGCCTGCACGGCGGAATCGTGGGTGTCGAATTGTGCGGCCAGGACGGCGTCGGCCTGTTGTAGCGCGGTGTGATAGGCCCCGTCGTCGAATGCGAGCAACGCTTCCTGCGCCTGCGCCAGGTCGAGCCCGAGGGTGTCGCGCGCGAAGCGGGTCGCGGCGGGTGGTGAGGCCGGAGCGGATTCGCGCGTGACGCTGACGATGCCGCTGAAGGCGTGGCCGACGCGCGACCAGAACCCGGGCTTCGACACCGAGGCCGCGTGCGCGGGTTCCGCGGATGCGAGCGGCAGCGAGGCGGTCTGGCTGCGCAGCGCCGACAGCGCGTTCAACGCCGCCTGCCGCGAAGGCGGGGCGGCCGCCGACAGCGCGTCGCGTTCGGTGATCGCGCTCGCGCGTACCGGCGCGTACGCCGGATTCTGCACCTCGGCCAGCGCGTCGATGGCCTGCGTGTAGGCCTTCACCGCCCCGGACGCGTCGTGGAACAACTCGTAGCGCTGCCCGGCGGTGCGCAGGAGCATCTCGGCGTCGTTCAGCAGCAACGTGTCGTGCCCCGACTGCTGCTGGCCGCTCAGGGTCGCATAGGCGGTTTCGAGATTGGCGAGGCGCCGGTCCAGGCCTTGCGTGCGGGTGCGCAGGTCGTCCAGCCGCGACTCGAGGTTGCCGATGCGCTGGGTGCCCGCCTGCGCCTGCTGGTCGCCCGCCTGGATCTGGCTCTCGAGCTTCGCGATGCTCGCCGAGTCCTGCCGACGCGCGGCCGCATCGGCGCGAGTCGTGTGCTGCAGGTGCCAGAGGGTCCACGCGACGACGACCACGGCTGCGACCGCGACCAGCAGCGCGATGGCGGCGAGCCCGACCGGGCCGCGGTGCCGCCTGGGCGGCTTGGGTTCGTCCTCGATCTCTTCGGCCGGCTCGTTCATCGGCCAATGCTAGCAGTTTGATGCGATCTTCCCTGATCGCTGCGTCTCCGAAGTTGCTCGCGGGACCTTCGCCTGACTTTCAGGACAGCCCGCGATCGGCGACCACGGCCGCAAGCAGGGCCGCCGCGTGTGCCGACCCGGCGTGCAGCACCTGCGCGAAACCCGCGTGGTGGGCGATCGCCGCGAGGCGTTCGCTGCTCACCACGGCGGTCCCCGCAAGCAGGATCGGACGGACATCCTCCGGCAACCTCGCGAGAATGTTGGCGAGTGCCTCGGCGCTGGACAGCAGGACATACGATGGCTTCCCCGCCGCGCGCCGCAGCGATTCCGCGTGGCGGCCGTCGAGTCGCGCCGGCACGCGCCGATACACGTACGCGTGTGCGATGCGGGCGCCGCGCGTGGCGAGTTCGCGGTCCAGCAGTCCGCGTCCGCCGGCTGCGCCGACGATCCCGACGCGCCGGCCACGCATCGACTGCAACGCGGGCAGGGCCAGGAGGCCCTCGCTGTCCTCGCGCGCGGGCGCCTGGGC
>JBOHYX010000313.1:0-3509 GCA_050738115.1 Rhodanobacteraceae bacterium | reverse complement strand
GCTGCGCCAGCACGCGAAGCTGCCGGAGGAGCTGTTGCGCGACGTCGTGCTGACCAAGCTGCAGGCGGTCGGGCTGCGCGGCGCGGCCGGGTTGATGCCGGCGGAGCTTTCGGGCGGCATGGCGCGTCGCGTCGCGCTGGCGCGCGCGATCGTGTTCGATCCGATGCTGATCCTCTACGACGAGCCGTTCGTCGGGCTCGATCCGATCGCACTGAACCAGGTGCTGCGCCTGATCCGGACGCTCAACCGCACCCTCGGGATCACCTCGATCCTGGTCGCGCACGAAATGGCCGCGATCCGGCAGGTGGCGGACCGGATCTACCTCATCGCCAACGGCAAGCTGGTCGCGCAGGGCGCGCCGGACGAGCTCGAGCGCGAGGATTCGCCGTGGACGCGGCAGTTCTTCGGCGGCGAGGCGGACGGTCCGGTGCCGTTCCATTACCCCGCGCCGGATTACGCGACCGAACTCGGTTTCGTGAACGCGCGGCGATGAACGCGAATCTGCGCCGCCACTGGTTCCTACAGGGCATCATCTCGCTCGGCGAGTGCGGGCTGTTCTTCATCGCGGTGCTGGGTGCGCTGCCGAAGAGCCTGCGCTACTGGCGCGAGTTGTTCCGGCAGATATGGTTCGTCGGCGCGATGAGCCTCGTGATCGTGATGATCTGCGGGCTGTTCGTCGGGATGGTGCTGGCCCTGCAGCTTTACGTCACGCTGTCGATATTCGGTGCCACCACGGCGCTGGGCACCGTGGTGGCGTTGAGCCTGTTCCGCGAGCTCGGGCCGGTGGTGACTGCGCTGCTGGTGGCGGGCCGCGCGGGGACCGCGGTCACCGCCGAGATCGGCCTGATGCGCGCGACCGACCAGCTCGACGCGATGTCGATGATGGCGGTCGACCCCATGGGCTACGTGGCCTCGCCGCGCCTTCTCGCGGGCATCATCGCGATGCCGCTGCTGGAGTGCGTGTTCAACGCGATGGGCATCTTCGGCGCACACCTCGTGGGCGTCACATGGCTCGGCCTCGACAACGGCACGTTCTGGAGCAACATGACTTCGACGGTGTCCCTGCAGCGCGACATCCTGGATGGCCTGTACAAGGCCATCGTGTTCGGCGGCGTGGTCAGCCTGATTTCGGTGTTCCAGGGCTACACTGCGCCACCCACCAGCGAGGGCGTGGCGTATTCGACCACGCGCACGGTGGTGTTTTCCTCGATCGTGATCCTGGCGTTCGATTTCGTGATGACGGCGTTCATGGCATGACAGCGGACGTTCGCGCGCGAACCGTGGAACGCGCTTGCTGGCTCGCGCGTACTGGCGTAACGCCTCTTGGCGGCGGGAGGATGACATCCCTGTCATTTTCCGCGCGCCTCCCGCGCGCGCGGGTTTCGCTCGCCTTCGGCGCGCGGTCGCCTGCAGGGCAGGCTCCTACAATTGCTACTGCAGGAGGAGCGCGCCGGCGCACAGCGCCTGCTTCTTCTTTTGCGCGCGATGGATCAGCACGCGGGCACGGCGGTCTCGCCGACGTCCTGTCGGCCGGACGTCCCTCGGCACTCGCCGATCACGCGCCGGCGCGAACTCGGCCATCCCTGGCCTCGGACATGCGCGCCTTTCCCGCGCGATCGGCTACGCGCCTCGGCGCCATGCAACGGCGCGTTCTCCGCTTCGTCGACGGCCATCCATGGCCTGCGCATCTGGTGACCTGAATGAACCCACGACCTTCCTACGCCATCGGCACCGGCCTGTTCATCCTGCTCGGGTTCGCCGCGCTCGCGTACCTTGCGACCCAGACCACCTCGATCGCGAACGTCCACGGCGGCGCCAGCTACGAGGTCAAGGCGCGCTTCCAGAACATCGGCCAGTTGAAGGTGCGTGCCCCGGTCAAGATCGCGGGCGTGCGCATCGGTGACGTGCAATCGATCACGCTCGAGCCGCAGCGGATGGATGCGCTGGTGGTGATGGCCATCAGCACGAAGTACGAGGACATCCCCGAGGACTCGTCCGCCGAGATACTCACGAGCGGTTTATTGGGCGACCAGTATGTTGGGATTTCGCCGGGTGGTTCGCCTGACTTCCTGAAGAACGGCAGCCAGATGATCCTGACCCAGTCGGCGATGAACATCGAGAGCCTGATCGGCAAGTTCATGGTCAATGGCAGCCCGGGTTCCAGTGGTGCTGCGACGTCGGCGCCCGCGTCCAGTGCGCCGCCGGCGTCCGGCAAGCCCTGACAAAACACCCATTGCCCGCTGCGCTGCGGCGGGTGCGAGGAGACTTGAGATGCTGAAACGTTACGTGGTGCTGCTTGGGGCGGTGTTGCTGGCCACGGCGTCGCTGCCGCAAGCGGTCGCAGCCGAAGCGGAGACTCCGCAGCAGATCGTGCAGTCGATCGCCGACCAGCTCGGCAAGGCCGTTGACGGCCACCAGGCCGAACTGCGTGCCCATCCCGACCAGGCGATCCAGATCATCAACAGGATCATCCTGCCGCATTTCGACATCGATTATGCGGCGCTGCTGGTCCTGGGCCGCTACGCGCGCCAGGCCACGCCGGACCAGCGCGTCGAGTTTACGCACGCGTTCTACAACGCGCTGACCCATCGCTACGCGGAAGGGCTGCTCGCGTACACGCAGGGAGCGGTGAAGGTGCTGCCCGCGTCGGGGCCGCTGGATCAGGATCGTACGCTGGTGCGCACCCAGGTGCAGTTGAAAAACGGCAAGAGCATTTCGGTGGACTATGCCTTCCGCAAGACATCCTCCGGTCAGTGGAAGGCCTACGACGTGATCATCGAGGGCATTTCCTACATCACCAACTACCGCAGCCAGGTCGCCGCGCAAATCCAGAAGGAAGGCATCGACGGTCTGATCAAGGAATTGCAGACGCAAGGCGCGAGCGCGGTCGGCCAGATGCAGCCGAAGGGCTCCGGACACTGAGCCCGTGGCACCCACGCCCGGCCCTGTCGAAGCGGTGCGGTTGACCCAGCCCGACGCCGACACGCTGGCGCTTTCCGGCGCGCTGACGTTCGCGACCGTGAAGCACGCCTTCGCCGAGGCCGGACGGGTTCTGGCGGACGGCGCGCAGACGCGGCTCGACCTGGGCGGACTCGTCCGCGCCGACAGTGCGGGCCTCGCCTGCGTGCTGGCACTGGCCGCAGCCGCGGACCGGGCCGGGCGCCGGCTGGACGTGGTCAACTGGCCGGAGGGCCTGCACTCGCTCGCCGAGGTGTGCGACGCGCTGGCGCTGCTCGACCCGGACGGAGCCGCCCGCCCGGTCGTCACTCACCCGAAGCCGAAGCCGTCGGCGGCGAATTGACGCTCGCCGCCGAAGGCGGGGGCGTGGCGGGCTGCGCGGGCGGAGGAGAGGACGCCGCGGGTGCCGGCGTGCCCGCCTTGCGGGTCTTCTCGTATTCCCGTTGCTGTTCGAGCAGCTTTTCGAGATCCTGGTTGCTCTCTTCGGTCGGGGTGGTGCCCTGGAACTGCTCGATTGCCGCCAGCGGCGGATTGCCGTGGTAGATCATGTA
>JBOHYX010000312.1:0-3515 GCA_050738115.1 Rhodanobacteraceae bacterium | reverse complement strand
CGGTGCGCGTGTGTGATTCGATCACCTGCGCGATGTGCGGCGGCGAGGATCTCGCACGCTCGCTGGCCGGAAAGTTCGGTAGCAACGTGCGCATCCAGACGGTGTCCTGCGTCGGCCGCTGCGAGGAGGCGCCCGTCGCGGTCGTGGGCAGCAGGCCCGTCAACCGCGCGACCGCCGACAGCGTCACCCAGGCGGTGGATGCGCACGATGTCGCTCCGGAGCGGATCGACCCGATCACCTACGCCGACTATCGCAGGAACGGCGGCTACAAGCTGTGGGTCGAGTGCGTCACCGGCAAGCGCGACCGCGACGCGGTGATGAAGGCGATGGAGGATTCCAGCCTGCGCGGCCTCGGCGGCGCGGGGTTCCCGACCGGGCGCAAGTGGCGGATCGTGGCGAAGGAGTCTGGCCTGCGCCTGGTCGCGATCAACGTCGACGAAGGCGAGCCCGGCACGTTCAAGGATCGCTACTACCTCGAACGTGATCCGCACCGCTTCATCGAAGGCTCGCTGATTGCGGCGTGGGCGATCGACAGCCATGAAGTTTATTTCTACATCCGCGACGAGTATCCGGCGTGCCGCCTGATGCTGGAGCGCGAACTCGCGGCGCTCGAGACCGACCCGCCTGCAACGCTTCCGCACATCTACCTGCGCCGCGGCGCCGGCGCCTACATCGCCGGCGAGGAATCGGCGATGATCGAATCGATCGAGGGCAAGCGCGCGATGCCGCGCCTGCGCCCGCCGTACGTCGCGCAGAACGGCCTGTTCGGGATGGCGACCCTCGAGCAGAACATGGAAACCATGCACTGGGTGCGCGAGATCATCGAGAAGGGTTCCGACTGGTTCGCGGGCCAGGGACGCCATGGCCGCAAGGGCATGCGGTCGTTCTCCGTCAGCGGGCGCGTGAAGAAGCCGGGCGTGTATTTTGCGCCCGCCGGCATCACGCTGCGTGAGCTCATCGACGAATACTGCGGCGGGATGCAGGACGGCCATGAGTTGTACGGGTATTTCCCCGGCGGCGCCTCGGGTGGTCTGCTGCCCGCATCCAAGGCCGACGTCCCGCTCGATTTCGACACGTTGCAGCCCTTCGGCTGCTTCATCGGCTCGGCCGCTATCATCGTGTTCTCGAAAGCGGACAAGGCGCGCGACTTGGCGCGGAACGCGATGCGCTTCTTCGCGAATGAATCGTGCGGTCAGTGCACGCCGTGCCGCGTCGGTACCGTCAAGGCTACCGAGCTGATGGGCGCCCGGCACTGGGACAAAACCCTGATGGACGACCTGACGCGCGTGATGGTGGACGCATCGATCTGCGGATTGGGCCAGGCAGCGCCGAACGCGATGACCTGCGTAATCAAGTATTTTGCGGACGAGGTGGCGTGATGGCAGCCCAACCGAAAGAGTTAGAACGGACCGAAACCGTGCATTTCACGCTCGACGGGCGCGACATCGACGCTTACGCCGGCGAGACGATCTGGGAAGCCGCGCGCCGCCACGGTACCGTGATCCCGCACCTGTGCTACAAGCCCGACCAGGACGGCCTGCGGCCCGACGGCAACTGCCGGGTGTGCATGTGCGAGATCGAGGGTGAACGGCTGCTGCAGCCATCGTGCTGGCGGGAACCTTCCAACGGCATGAAGGTCAATATATACAGCGAGCGCGTCCGGCATTCGCAGAAGATGGTGCTGGAGCTGCTGGAAGCGGACATGCCGGACGCGTCGTACGTAGCCGATTCGCGGCTCGATCACTGGGCGCGCAAATTCGATGTCGGCAAGCCGCGCTTCAGTCGGCGCGAGGAGCCCGGACCCGATCTGTCGCACCCGGCGATTGCTGTGAATCTCTCGGCATGTATACAGTGTACGCTATGCGTGCGCGCGTGCCGCGAGGTGCAGGGCAACGACGTAATCGGCTATGCGTCGCGCGGCGGCGACGCGCATATCATGTTCGACATCGATGATCCGATGGGTGAGAGCACGTGCGTCGCCTGCGGCGAATGCGTGGCGGCGTGCCCCACGGGTGCATTGTCGAACGCGGGAGTGCCTGCTGGCAGGCAGTGGGCATGGCAGGGGCAGGAATTGGAGGTCAAGTCATGAAACAAGTCAATACCGTTTGCCCTTACTGCGGCGTCGGCTGCCAGGTCAAGCTCAACGTCGACAACAACAGGATCACCACCGTCAACGGTAACGACGGCCCCGCCAACGAAGGGCGGCTGTGCGTGAAAGGGCGTTACGGCTACGACTACTCGCGGCATCCGAACCGGCTGACCAGGCCGCTGATCCGCCGCAAGGACGCGCCGTCCAAATCGGCCGACCTCGTGGTCGATCCCGCCAATCCGTGGAACGTGTTCCGCGAGGCGAACTGGGACGAGGCGCTGGACTTCGCCGGCGGCGGCCTCACGCGCATCCGCGATGAGCACGGTCCGAAATCGCTGGTCGCGCTCGGCTGCGCGAAGGGCAGCAACGAAGAGGCATACCTGGTGCAGAAGCTGGTGCGCATCGGCTTCGGCAGCAACAACATCGACCATTGCACGCGGTTGTGTCATGCGGGTTCGGTGGTGGCGCTGGGGCATTGCATCGGCAGCGGCGCGGTGACGCTGCCGGTCCGTGACGTGATGCACGCCGACTGCCTGTTGCTGATCGGCGCCAATCCGGGCGTGAACCATCCGGTAGCGGCGACCTGGATCAAGAATGCGATCGACAAGAACGGGATGAAGCTGATCATCGCCGACCCGCGCCTGCAGGATCTGTCGCGGCGTGCGTTCCTCCAAATGCAGATGAATCCGGATTCCGACATCGCGCTGCTCAACGCGATGATCTTCACGATCATCGACGAGCACCTCACCAACGACGACTTCATCCGCGCCCACACGGAAGGCTTCGATGATCTGAAGAAGCACATCCAGGCCTACAGCCCGGAGGCGATGGCGCCGATCTGCGGGATTGCCGCGGAGGACATCAGGAAGGCCGCGCGGACCTACGCGACCGCGAAGAACTCGATGATCATTTGGGGGATGGGTTCGTCACAGAGCCAGCACGGGTCCGACAACGTCCGCTGCCTCATCGCACTCGCGATGCTGACCGGGCAGATCGGGCGGCGCGGCGCGGGCCTGCATCCGATCCGCGGCCAGAACAACGTCCAGGGCGCGTCGGATATGGGCCTGATGCCCGGCAACTATCCGGACTACAAGAAGGTCACCGATCCGGAAGCAAGGGCACGATTCGAAAAGCTCTGGGGATGCAAGCTCGACCCCGAGAAGGGCCTGACCTCGATGGAAATGATGGACCATGCGCTCGCGGGCGACGTCAAGGGCATGTACATCATGGGTGAGAACCCGGCGATGTCCGACGCCAACGCATATCACGCACGCAAAGGACTTGCGAACCTCGAGCACTTGGTGGTCCAGGACATTTTCCTGACCGAAGCGGCCTACAACGCCGACGTGGTGTTGCCGGCGTCCGTCTACTGGGAGAAAACCGGCACCTTCACCAACACCGACCGCTGGGTGCAGCTTGGCCGCAA
>JBOHYX010000311.1:0-3528 GCA_050738115.1 Rhodanobacteraceae bacterium | reverse complement strand
GGCCGGCACTGTGGAGGATTCCCTTCAAGAGCTTTGCGACGCGGTGAAGGCCGCGGGCGCGCGGCAGCGCACGCTGCGCATCCGCGGCGGCAACACCCGCGCGTTCTACGGCAATCCATGGCCCGAATCCGGATCGGCCGATTGGCTCGACCTCGGCGACCATCGCGGGATCGTGAACTACGAGCCCTCGGAACTGGTGCTCACCGCGCGCGCGGGCACGCCGCTCGCCGAAGTCGAGGCGACGCTCGACGACCAGCACCAGATGCTCGCCTTCGAACCGCCCCGCTTCGGCGCGGCCGGCACTTTCGGCGGCTGCATCGCCACAGGTTTATCCGGACCGCGGCGAATGGCGGCGGGACGCGCCGCCGACTTCGTGCTCGGCACGCGCATGCTGGATGCCCGCGGCGCGGTCCTGCACTTCGGCGGCGAGGTCATGAAGAACGTGGCCGGCTACGACGTGTCGCGCCTGCTGGCGGGTTCGCTCGGTGTGCTCGGCGTGCTGGTCGAGATTTCCGTCAAGGTCGTGCCGAAGCCGCGCGGCGAGACGACCCTCGTGCTGGCGTGCGATGAAGCCGAGGCGTTGCGCCGTTGTCTCGCGTGGCGCTCCAAGCCGATCCCGGTATCGGGCACGGCATGGGAAGACGACGGCGGCGGCCGCTTGACGGTACGGATTTCCGGCAACGCATCGGCGTTGCGCGCCGCGCGGGCGAAGATCGGCGGCGAGGAACTGGCAGCCGAACAGGCCACCACCTTCTGGGCGAGTCTGCGCGACCAGCGCCACCCGTTTTTCGCGCAGCGTCCGCTGTGGCGCATCGTGCTGCCGCCGAAGGCGCCCGCCCTTGCGCTTGGCCCGACGCTCGGGGAATGGGGCGGCGGCTTGCGCTGGCTCGGCGGCAAACAGGATGCAACGGCATTGCGTGCGCGCGTCGCGGCGCTTGGCGGATCCGCGTGCCTGTACCGCCGCGGCGGCGAGGACGGATCGGTGCCGGCCTTCCAGCCGTTGCCCGACGGCATTTTGACAATCCATCGCCGGCTCAAGCACGAGCTCGATCCCGCGGGCATTTTCAACCGCGGCCGGCTGCTGGCCGAATTTTGAGGGACCGGCATGTATACGCAACTTGCCGACTGGGCGAAGGACACGGACCAAGGCTGCGAGGCGGCCGAAATCATCGGCCGCTGCACGCACTGCGGATTCTGCCTGTCGGCGTGCCCGACATTCCAACTCACGGGCGACGAGCTCGACGGTCCGCGCGGACGCATCTACCAGATGAAACTGGTGCTGGAAGGCGTCCCGGCCACGGCCGAAACGCAACTGCACCTCGACCGCTGCATCACCTGCCATGCCTGCGAGACCACCTGCCCGTCCGGCGTGACCTACGGCGCGCTGGTCGACATCGGCCGCCGAGTGGTCGACGCGCGGGTGCAACGGCCATGGCTGGAGCGGTTGAAACGCAACGCGCTGCGGCGCTTCGTGCTGGGTCCGTGGTTTGGCCTTGCGTACCGCGTCGGGCGACACGCACCATTCCTGGTGCCGGCATCGCTGCGCGCGAAGATCACGCCGGCGCGGCCGCTGGGCCGGCTTCCGCAGGCATCGATACGCCACACCCGCCAGATCATCCTGCTGGCCAATTGCGTGCAACCGACGATGCTGCCCTCGGTCGATGCGGCGACGCGGCGGGTGCTGGACGCGCTCGGGATCGGCAGCCGCTACGTGGCGCGATCGGGCTGCTGCGGCGCCATCAATTTCCATCTCGACGCGCAGGGGGCCGCGCGCGACCAGATGCGCGCGAACGTCGACGCGTGGCTGCCGTTGCTCGAATCGGGCGCGGCCGAAGCCGTCGTCGTCAACGCGTCGGGCTGCGGCGCCATGCTCAAGGATTACGCGCGCCACCTGCGCCACGACCCGGATTATGCGGACCGCGCCGCGCGTCTCGTGCCGTACGTGAAGGACATCGCCGAATTCCTGGCACCGATGGCCGCGGAGTTGAAGGCGAACCTGCAACGGCCACCCGGCCGCTGCGCGCTGCACGTACCCTGCACGCTCGAGCATTGGCTGGGCCTGCGCGCGACGACCGAACGCCTGTTGCGCGAACTCGGCTTCGAGCTGCAGGCATTCGACGAATCGCACCTTTGCTGCGGGTCGGCGGGCACCTGGTCGATCACGCAGCCCGCGATGGCGCGGTCGCTGCGCGATCGCAAGCTTGCCGCGATCGAGGCCGCGCATCCCGACCTGATCGTGTCCGCCAACGTCGGCTGCATCTGCCACCTGCAGGGTGGCACGACCACGCCGGTCCGCCACTGGATCGAAGCGCTGGACGCAGCGATCGCGGCATAGGCGTCCGGTACGCGTGTTACATCGTGGAGACGGACCTCCGATGCGGATCGGCAGTAGGGGTGGCGGCACACGCGCCCGAAACCCTCGCCGGGTACCGCCAGACGCCTTCGGCGCGATTGCGACCGCTGCGCTTGGCCTCGTACAGCGCCATGTCGGCGCGTTTCAGCAAGCTGTCGCAAGTGTCGCCGGCGGTGGCCGTCGCAACCCCACAACTGATCGTGAGCGTGTGGCCGTCGATCAGCGGTACCGCGGCCACGTGCTGGCAAAGCGTGTGTGCCTTGCGCGACACATCCTCATGGTTGATGTCCGGCACGAGAACCACGAACTCGTCGCCACCCCAGCGCCCCATGGTGTCGCCGCCCCGCAGTAGTTCCCGCGTGCGCGCCGTCAGCGCGACCAGCGCCGCGTCGCCCGCGGCGTGCCCGAAGCGGTCGTTGATCGTCTTGAAGTGGTCGAGATCCACCAACATCACCGCGAATCCGACGCCCCCGGGCGCGAGCCGCGCCAGCTCGCCGCCGATGATGCTTGCCATCCGGCGGCGATTGGGCAACCGGGTGAGCTCATCGGTATTGGAAAGCTGCGCGAGCTGGCCGACCGTGAGCTGGGCCAGCCGCAGGCGATGCTGGTAGCTCGAAAAGAAATACAACGCGGCAATCAGGACCGCCGACACGACGTAAAGCTGCACGGTGAAGTTGGCGTAGGGCGCCTTTGGATCGTGCACGAGGTACGGCAAGCCGATGCCCACGAATACGGCCAGGATCGCAAACGAAATGGCGAGGCTGGATTTGTGGCCGACCAGCGTGAACGCGAACACGTAGATCACCGGGATCCACAGGTACAGCGACTCGATGTGGACGGCGCCGCCGTAGCGCGGCGAATACAGGCACAGCACCATCCAGCCGGCACAGATCGCAATCGTGAACAGCAGGCAGGCGAGGTCGATCACGCGCTGCGGCAGTACGCGCCACCACTGGACCACGAACAGGACGAGCAGGTACAGGGTGGTCGTGCTCCAGCCGAAAGTCTCGACGTCCGCCACCGGGCCCTGCGACTTCATGATCAGCCACGAGGCCAGCGTGCCGACCACGGCCAGCACGATGATCGCCAGCAGCACGACGCGCTTGAACTGGTCGGCCGACGCCTGCACCGCGCCACCGCCGTTCACGCGCCCCGCCCTGTATTTGTCGCTTCGA
>JBOHYX010000310.1:0-3530 GCA_050738115.1 Rhodanobacteraceae bacterium | reverse complement strand
GGCCTGACCCCGCGCGAAGCCAAGGTGCTGCGCATGCGCTTCGGCATCGACATGAACACCGACCACACGCTGGAAGAAGTCGGCAAGCAGTTCGACGTCACCCGCGAGCGTATAAGGCAGATAGAGGCCAAGGCCTTGCGCAAGCTCAGGCACCCGTCGCGCAGCGAACAACTGCGGTCGTTTCTGGATTTCGAGTAAGAGCCGCGAGCAACGGTAGGGCGGATCAAGGCGCAAGCGCGACAGCGCGAACGCCGGAAGACTTCAGGCATCCTGCCTTCCGGCCCTTCGGGCCCGGCTTTGCCGTTCGCGCCGCTCCTGCGGCGCAGTCGCCGCTCACGCGGCTTGATCCGGCCTACTTGTTCCAAGAGCCGGGATCTGGGTCGCGAGCACGCTCGCTCCTGCCAAAATCGCAACCTGGCGCGAGCACGCTTGCTTCTACCCGAAGCCACTGTAGGAGCCTGCGTGCAGGCGACCGGCGCACCGCAATTTTGAGTTGACCGCCGGACTCGGTAACGCGTTGGCATACGCCGTCATTCCGGGGCCGACTCGAAGAGTCGGAACCCGGAATCCATTCCGATTGTCTCTAATGCGTGGCGGTTGACTCGCCTCGTCCGCTACGCTGACCCTGCCGCGCCGGGTTCATCGGCAGCAGGCATTACTACTTGCATGAGACTTTTACCACCATGAACCGCATTGCCGTTTTCATCGACGCCGGCTACTTCTACGCTTCCGCCAGCGAATTGTTGTTCGGCGCCCCCTTGCGGCGCGGCGAGATCCGCCTTGCCAACGCCGAATTCACCCAGTACCTCGCACACTGCGCCGAAACCATCGGCGGTTGCCCGCTGCTACGCATCTACTGGTACGACGGCACCAACTCCGGCCCCACCGCCGCGCACCTCGCACTCGCGTACCTCGACAACGTCAAGCTCAGGCTAGGCTTCGTCAACCAATCGGGCGAACAGAAGGGCGTGGACGGGCTGATCTTCTCCGACCTCACCAACCTCGCTCGCAACCACGCGATCTCCGACGCACTGCTGCTGGCGGGTGACGAAGACCTGCGCATCGGCGTCCAGCAAGCACAGGAACACGGCATCCGCGTGCACCTGCTGGGAATCGAACCGAGAGACCCCGCCGGCAACCAATCGGCCGCCCTGCAGCGCGAAGCCGACACCCGCCATCAGCTCGACGCTGCTGCGGTGGGGCAGTTTCTGCTCCGGCGCGAGTACGCATTTGTTGCCGCGCCCGGCGAGGGCGAGCCGCCCGACGAGGACACCGCCCACAACCTCGCGCGCATGCAGGAACTCGCCAACGAATTCGCGGCCACCCTCGACAACGGCCAGCGCGAATTGATCCTGGCCCTGCCGGAACGCACGCCACTCCCGCACGAACTCGACCGCGAACTGCTGCTGCGCGCCAGCGAGCTGCTCGGCCGCAAACTGGAAGAAACCGAGAAGCGCACCTTGCGCGGGGCGCTGCGTTCAACGGTTACCGACGGCAAATAAGTTCAGCGGCGTCACGCAGCGTCATGAAAAATGACGCCGAGCGTATGCCGTCGTCCGCGCGTGACGCGGCTGACGCCGTGGCGCAGGTTGACCCGGTACACGCCGCGTGTACCGCGCATCGGGCGATGGTGGACCGGGAAAACCACCGCATCACCTTGCTGCAGCGGCACGACTTCCACGCGTGACTGCATGCGCGGGCGCTGTTCGGTCAGCACGAATTCTCCGCCACTGAAATCACGCCCCCGGCGCGACAACAATACGGTGAGCTGCAGCGGAAATACGTGCTCGCCGTACAGATCCTGGTGCAGGCAGTTGTAGTCGCCCGTGCCGTAGCGCAACAACAGCGGCGTGGCCCGACGTTGTCCGGCAGCGTGGCAGCGGTCCAGAAAGCCATCCAGGGTTTGCGGGTAGCGCGTGTCGACGTCCAATACCTCGTTCCAGCGGTTCGCGATGTGCGCGAGCGTCGGATACAACGCCTCGCGCAGGTCCGCGACGATGCGCGGCAACGGGTAACCGAAGTATTTGTATTCGCCGCGCCCGAAACCATGTCGTGCCATGACCACCTTGTTGCGGAAACCGGTCTCCAGCGCATACAACTCGACCAGCCCGCGACAGTCTTCCGGCGCAAGCAATTGCTTGACGATCGTGGCCCCGTGCGCATCCAGGTCCTCGCCGGCGTGGGCCCAATCCACGTCCTGCAGGCGTTGCGTTGCCGCGGCGGTCACGACGGGTAGCCCTCGCGCCGCAGCAATGCGCGCTTGCGCTGCACGCCCCAGCGATAGCCTGACAACGCACCATCGCTGCGCAACACGCGATGGCAGGGAATCGCCACCGCCAGCGGATTCGCGCCGCAGGCCTGCGCCACCGCACGGGCCGACCGCGGCGAACCGAGACTTGCCGCAAGTTGCGCGTAACTCGTGGTGGACCCGCTCGGGATTCCGCGCAACGCCTGCCAGACTCGACGCTGGAATGGCGTGCCGCGGATGTCCAGCGCCAAGTCGCAGGGCGCCGTCGCGGGCGACTCGATCAACGCATTGACCCGCACCACGATGGCGACCAACGCGTCCGGGTCTTCCCGCAGCTCGGCGCGGTGAAACCGTCGTCGCAGGTCGGCTTTCAACGTATCCGCATCGTCACCCGGCAGGATCGCACATACGCCGTGCGCAGTCGCGGCAACGAGTATCAGGCCCAGCGGGCTCGACGCCAGCGCGTAACGGATGATTTCGGCATGGAGCGCATCATGCTGTCGGACTCGATCCGGCTTGCAACGCTTGCAGGGACGAAACCCGGCGCGGCGCGCAGCTTCCGGCGTTGCGTGGAACGCGACGTGTTCGGGCTTCGCGCCGCGCGACGGGCAGGAAGGACGGCAGTAGACGCCGGTGCTGCTGACCGAATAGAAGAACTCACCACCGGCCGAGGCGTCGCGCGCCAGCACGCGCGACCAGCGGGGATCGTTCGCGGTCATGCAATCAGGTTTGGCATGAGTGGCCTGCATGTCGTTTCTCCAATCCGGACGTGGACTGCAGTTTGCAAGGATGCGTCGAGCACCACACTCCGATTCTTGCGCGGTCGCCATCCGCATCGGCTCCGCCACCGCCGAACATGCTTGGCGCATGCGTCTGAGCAATCGCCTGCTGCCTGCCCCTGGACAGGTGGCGCACGCACCACTTGGAGTGCCGCCCGCACGACCACGCCTGCGCTGCGGTCGAGTCCGCGGCTGCCGATTTCGTTGCGTTCCCGCTGCAGGGCATCTTCGTGAAGCACCTCGACGACGGACGTGAAGTCGTCACCCATGCGGGCCAGGCCGGGTTCTTCAATGCCGGAGAAGGCTATTGCGTCAGCCACCCGCATGTGCGCGCCGGTACAATCCGCACGCTGCGGGCCTATAGCTCAATTGGTCAGAGCAGGGGACTCATAATCCCTTGGTTCCAGGTTCGAGTCCTGGTGGGCCCATAAATCGCCCGCTTCGGACACTTTATGATTTTCCGCGAAGCATAAAGTGTCCGTCACATCCGGGCGAGGCTGACC
>JBOHYX010000309.1:0-3532 GCA_050738115.1 Rhodanobacteraceae bacterium | reverse complement strand
AACGCGTGCTGGACGGCAGCTACCGGATGGAACGGTTGGGGGAGGGGTGAGGGATGGGCATGCCTGAAACGCGACCGCTGCGTCGCGGTTGCGGTGAAAAGCTGGATTCCGGGTTCTGCCGCGATGGAGCGGCGGCAGCCCCGGAATGACTGCAAAAGTCTTCGTCATTCCGGGGCCGCCCGCGCTGTTTGCGGGCGGAACCCGGAATCCAGCTCTCCGACACAGGTGCCGACGCTGCACGTTGACCAGCAGTTACCATGCGTCGATGCGTGAACCGGCGATCTACATCCTGGCGAGCAGACCGAACGGTACGTTGTACGTGGGCGTGACATCGGATCTGGTCAAGCGGGTATGGGAGCATCGCAGCGATGCGGTGGACGGTTTCACGAAACGGTACGGGGTGCACCGTCTCGTGTACTTCGAGCAGTTCCGCTCGATGATCGAAGCCATCGAACGCGAAAAGGAACTGAAGAAGTGGCGGCGGGCGTGGAAAGTGGCGTTGATCGAGGAAGCAAACCCCGAGTGGCGTGACTTGTGGGACGAGATCAGCGGGTGATACTTCTCACGCCAGGAAGATCTGGATTCCGGGTTCTGCCGCGATGGAGCCGCGGCAGCCCCGGAATGACAAAAAAGTTTTCTGGTCGCCCCTGCGACGAGGCGATCGAAAGCTGGATTCCGGGTTCTGCCGCGATGGAGCTGCGGCAGCCCCGGAATGACAAGATTCTTCCCGCGGCAGCCCCGGAATGACCAAACTAAATGTAGTCATTCCGGGGCCGCCCGCGCTGTTTGCGGGCGGAACCCGGAATCCAGCCGTTGATACGTGGTGACCCTTCATCGGAACGTGCGAACGAGCGCAATGACGACAACAAAAGGCATCATCCTCGCCGGGGGTTCCGGCACGCGGCTGTATCCCGTCACGCAGGCGATCAGCAAACAACTGCTGCCGGTGTACGACAAGCCGATGATCTATTACCCGCTGTCGGTGCTGATGCTGGCCGGCATCCGCGAGGTGCTGGTCATCAATACGCCGCACGAGCAGGCGTTGTTCCGGCACCTGCTGGGCGACGGCTCGCAGTGGGGCATCCACATCGACTACGCGGTGCAGCCCTCGCCGGACGGCCTCGCGCAGGCATTCGTGATCGGGCGCGAGTTCATCGCGGGCGATCCGTGCGCGCTGGTGCTGGGCGACAACATCTTCTTCGGCCACGGCCTGACCCAGTTGTTGCGGCATGCCTCGACGCGCGCGCATGGCGCGACGGTGTTCGGTTACCTGGTGCGCGATCCGGAACGCTACGGCGTCGCCGAGTTCGATACGGGCGGGCACGTGGTCGGGCTCGAGGAAAAGCCCGCGAAGCCTAAATCCAACTACGCGGTGACGGGTCTGTATTTCTACGACGGGCGCGTGTGCGACTTTGCGGCGAAGCTGAAGCCGTCGGCGCGCGGCGAACTCGAGATCACCGACTTGAACCGCTGCTATCTTGCCGATGGCACGCTGATGCTGGAGCAGCTCGGCCGCGGCTACGCGTGGCTCGATACCGGCACGCACGAATCGATGATGGACGCGGGCAACTACATCGCGACGATCGAGAACCGCCAAGGCATCAAGGTGTGTTGCCCCGAGGAAATCGCCTGGCAGCAGGGCTGGATCGATGCCGCGCGCGTGCGGGATCTTGCGGCATCGCTGGCGAAGACCGGGTACGGGCAGTACCTGCTGCGGCTGGTGGATGGGAAAGGGTGAGGGCGTTGGCAGCGCGGAGATGTTTTTCTCATCGCGCGGCGATCCATACAATTTGACTCGTCATTCCGGGGCCGGCCGCGCTGTTTGCGGCCGGAACCCGGAATCCAGCTCTCCTGACCGTTTGCGTAAAGACTGGATTCCGGGTTCTGCCGCGATGGAGCTGCGGCAGCCCCGGAATGACGAAAGAGTTTTGGATGGGTGTCGCGATGGCCCCGGAATGACGAAAGAGTTTTGGATGGGCGTCGCGACGACCCCGAAGTGACGAAGTGGTTTTGGATGCACTTGGCGAGGCTGACGGGCGAGGGCCTCGAAGCCACGAAGCGGCGCACAATCGCAATAGGCAACACGGAAACCGCGCATGACCGACCACCCCCACCTCAAGCGCATCGACACCAACCTGCCGGGCGTGTGCGTCGTCGACCCCGTGGTGCACGGTGACGCGCGCGGCTATTTCTTCGAGAGCTTCCATGCGGAGAAGTACCGGGCGATCGGCATCGATGCGCAGTTCGTGCAATCGAACGTGTCGCGGTCGGCGCAGCGCGTGCTGCGCGGCCTTCATTACCAGTGGCCGCATCTGCAGGGCAAGCTGGTGTCGGTGCTGGAGGGCGAGGTGTACGACGTCGCGGTCGACATCCGGCGCGGCTCGCCGACGTTCGGGCGATGGGAAGCGGCGATGCTGACGGCCGCGAACCACCGGCAGTTGTGGATTCCGGAAGGCTTCGCGCACGGGTTCTGCGTCGTGAGTGAGGCCGCGACTTTCATGTACCAGTGCACCGCGCTGTACGACCCGTCCGCCGACGCCGGTGTGCGCTGGAACGACGCCGCGATCGCGATCGACTGGCCGGTCGCCGAGCCGCTGCTGTCGGCCAAGGACCAGCAATCGCCGTTCCTTGCCGACGTGCCGGAAGGGAAGCTGCCGGCGTACGCCGGCGCGTGACCGATTCGATGCGGATCCTCGTCACCGGCGCGAACGGACAGGTGGGGCACGAGTTGCTGCGGGCATTGGCGGGCGCGGGGGAATGTCGGCAAGTATTGGATCGCCGCCCGTCGACGGCTTTTGTGGGAGCGGGCGCTGCCCGCGACAAGCCCCTCCACGAACGCCCCGTCGCGGCCACCGGCCGCTCGCCCACAGCCTATGCATTTTCGGCTGCGCAGGCGGATCGCTGCGCCGCGGCGGGGGGATGCCCGCTCCGGAACGCTGAAATCATCCGCGCCACCCGCAGCGGCCAGCTCGACGACGGCACGCCCTGCGAACGCATCGATCTTGCCGATCCGGATGGATTGACGAAAGCGCTCGATCGCATCGCGCCGGACCTCGTCGTCAACGCCGCCGCGTATACCGCGGTCGATCGCGCCGAGGACGAAGCCGCCATCGCGCAGCGCATCAATGCCGACGCACCCGGTTCGATCGGCGCGTGGGCCGCGCGACACGACGCGCGCGTGGTGCACTATTCGACCGACTACGTGTTCGATGGGCGCGCCACGCGCCCGTATCGCGAGGACGATCCGACCGATCCGCTGGGCGTGTACGGCCGAACCAAGCTCGCGGGTGAAATCGCGTTGTCCGATAGCGGTGCGGCGCACCTGATTTTCCGCAGCGCGTGGGTGTACGCCGCGCGCGGGCACAATTTTTTGCTGACCATGCTTCGGCTCGGTGCAGAACGCGACGTACTGCGCGTCGTCGACGACCAGATCGGCGCGCCCACGCCCGCGCGCCTGATCGCCGACGTCACCGCGCAGGCCGTCGCGCGCTGGTGTGGCGATGGCGCGCCGGTCGCGGATGGCGTGTATCAC
>JBOHYX010000308.1:0-3540 GCA_050738115.1 Rhodanobacteraceae bacterium | reverse complement strand
GCCGACGCCTGCGCCCGCAACGGCCAACCCGACGCCCGCCGTGACCGAGCCTGCGAAGGAACCGACGACGGTGGCGCCACTCCGCGGCTGGTCGGTGCAGGTCGCATCGTTCAGCGAGAGCAACGCCGCCGAGCAACTGCGCGGGCGCCTGCAGCAGCTTGGATATGCGGCCCACGTGGACGGCGCGCAGGTGGATGGGCGTGCGCGCTGGCGCGTGCTCGCCGGGCCGGTTGTAAATCGCGCTGCCGCCGAGCGCTTGCGCGCATCGATCACCGACAGCCTGCATATCGCCGGCATGCTGGTCGCGCACCAGTGAACCGCACGGCGTAACATCAAACACCTGTGTAGGAGGTGGCGCCGTGATCCATGCGCGTTGGCTGCTGCTGGCCTTGGCCATTCCGGCGTTGGCGTTTGCGCATGGCGGAGTCGATGCAGCGAAGCGCAGCATCGAAGCGAGCATGCTCGTCACCGGCGAGATCGCCGTGAGTCCGGACGGCAGCGTATAGGGCTATTCGCTGGATCATCGGGACAAGTTGCCGCCTGACGTCGTAAAGTTGATCGGGCAGGCGTTGCCCCGCTGGAAATTCGACCCGGTCAAGGCGACGGCAAGCCGGTACTTGCCAAGGCACTGATGTCGCTGCGCGTCGTGGCGACACCGATCGACGCCGACCACTACGCGATCAGGATCGGCGGCGCCGCGTTCGGCAGCGACGCGCGCAGGCACACACGCCGGTGGAATGTGCGGACGGAGCGTGCCTGACCTACCTCCACCGACCGTCGCCGGGGTATCCGCGGAATCTCGTCAATGACCTGGTCAGCGGCACCGTGTACCTCGCGATCGAGGTCGACCGGCAGGGAAAGGTTGCACAAGTGGCCGTGAGACAGGTTGACCTGCGCCGGATCGCGGACGTGACGGCGCTCCACCGTTGGCGCGACGAATTGGGGCGCGCGTCGGTGGCGGCGGAGAAGAGGTGGACGTTCCAGGTGCCGCGGGCCGGTCTCGCGGCGGGCCGGGAACACTGGATCGTGACGGTCCCGGTCAACTACATCATCAGCACCCCGGGGCATAGACAAGTGATCGGCAGGCCTGCATACGGCCAGTGGGATACCTATGTGCCGGGGCCCGTACATCAGGTACCGTGGGCAGACGCGGGCCGCGTTGCCGCGAACGGTGGCGCCGATGCGGTGCCGGATACCGGTGGCCCGTTCGTCGCCGACACGCGTTTCGTGTTGCTCACCCCGCTCGGCGAGGCTGGTGCCGCGAATCCGGGACCGCAGGGCACGCCCGGGCAGGGCTGAACCCGCCCTACGCTGCGCGTAGCCGGCAGCGTCGCTGTCGCCGCAGTGGCATAGCTACACTGCGCGGATGCCGGAGCTGACTACCGTCATCATCGTCGCCGCCGACAGTGGCGCGTCGCTGCGCGATTGCGTGACGCGTGCGCTGGCGTCCAGCGCCACGGTCGAAATCGTCGTCGCCGACAACGCATCGCGCGATGGCGTTCCGCGGGACGTGGCGCGCGCGTACGCGAGCGACGCGCGCGTACACGTCGCGTACAACGATGCCAATCTCGGTTTCGGGCCGGCGGTGAACATCGCGGCACGGCTGGCGCGGGGTGACGCGATCGTGGTGTTGAATCCGGATTGTATGCTCGATCCCGACACCGTTTCGCGCCTGCTCGACGTGCTGCGTGGGTATCCCGACGCGGGCGTGATCGGCGCGGTGGTGTGCGATGAACATGGCGATCCCGACCCCGCGTCGCGACGGCGTGATCCGCTGCTGCGACGATCACTGAATGAAATGACGGGCTGTGCGAAGCGTGATGCGGGTGCTGCGCATGAAGGCGTCGGCGTACCGGGCCCGATTCCGGACCACGTGATCGAGGTCGAGAATATCTCGGGTGCGTTGATGCTGATCCCGCGCGGCGTGTTTGATCGCCTGGGTGGGTTCGATGAACGCTATTTCCTGCACTGCGAGGATCTGGACCTGTGCCGGCGCGCGCGCGACGCGGGATTCAAGGTGTTGCTTGCGGGAAACGTGCGGGTGCTCCACGCCAAGGGCGGTTCCAGCGCGCATCGTCCGGTGTTCGTCAGCTACCATAAACACCGGGGCATGTGGCGGTGGTTCAGGAAATTCGACCCGGCCGCACGCAGGCCCCTGCTGCGTGCGCTGGTCGCGATAGGCATTGCGGCGCATTTCACCGCGACCGCGCCACTTGTCGCCGCGCGCCGCCGCAACGGCCGTACCTGACGTTCCATCGGAAAGACGCATGATCCGGGAAATCCTCAAGATGGGCGATCCGCACCTGTTGCGCGTGGCGCCGCCGGTTCCGGCAGGCATGTTCGGGACTGCCGAGCTGAACGAGCTGATCACCGACATGTTCGAGACCATGCAGGCGGCTGAGGGCGTGGGGCTCGCCGCGCCGCAGATCGGCGTCGACCTGCAACTCGTGGTGTTCGGGTTCGAGCACTCCGAGCGCTATCCGGATGAGCCCGAGGTGCCGCGCACGATCCTCCTGAATCCGCTGATCACCCCGCTTTCCAAAGACATGGAAGAAGGCTGGGAAGGCTGCCTGTCGGTACCGGGGCTGCGTGGGATGGTGAGTCGGCACTCGCTGATCCGTTACCAGGGCGTCGACCCGGGCGGCACACCGGTCGACCGCACCGCCCAAGGTTTCCACGCGCGCGTGGTGCAGCACGAATGCGATCACCTGATCGGCCGGCTGTATCCCTCGCGCATCACCGACTTCTCGAAATTCGGCTTCATCGAGGTGCTGTTTCCCGACGAAGCCGGGATGCGCGAATAGCGTCGGGCGTGCCGGCGCGGCAAAGGCGCTCGAGTGGGGTCGCCGCCGGCAGGCCGGCTCCTATGTCGAGAGCTTTTCCGCCTGGCCGCGCAGGGCATCGAGCCGGGTGTTCCAGTCCGCCAGCCGGCTGCGCTCCTGGTCGACGACCGCGACCGGCGCATGGTCCACGAACTTGGCGTTGCCGAGCTTGCCCTCGCATTTGCGTACTTCGGCTTCGATGCGCGCAATTTCCTTCGCGAGCCGCGAGCGTTCGGCATCGACATCGATCAGCCCGGCAAGTGGAATCAGCACGCGCAGGTTGCCGACCACCGCGGCCGCCGCGGCGGGTTCGGTCGTATCGGATTGTAGCCAGCGCGGCGCCTCGCAGCGGGCGAGGAAAGCGATTTGTGCCGCGAATTTTTCCGCCCGCCGGCGATCGTGGCCGTTGCCGTCCGCGAACAGCACGGGAATCGTCTTGCCGGGCGCGATGTTCATCTCCGAGCGGATCTGGCGAACGCCCGTCAGCACCGCTTTCAGCCACTCGATTTCGGCGCTGGCGGCGGCGTCCGCGACGAAGTCATCCGCGCGCGGATACGGCCGATCGAGCACGCTGGCCTGCGCGAATCCGAGCTGCGGCGCGGTCGATTGCCATATCTCTTCGGTGATGAAGGGAATGATCGGGTGCAGCGCGCGCAGCGCCGCTTCCAGCACCACCAGCAGCGTGTGACGCGTCGATGTGGCGGCTTCGGCATCGCCG
>JBOHYX010000307.1:0-3560 GCA_050738115.1 Rhodanobacteraceae bacterium | reverse complement strand
CGTGAACGCCCAGCGGGCGAGCCACAGGCGCGGCCGGCGCCTGCGCGCCCGGCACGCGCGCCCGAGCCGCAGCCTGTCGAAGCCCGCACCGCCGCCACGTAAATGGATGGACGTGACCGCGCGATGCTGGATGAATGGATCGAGTGACGTTCGCGCCATTCCGGACCTTGGCCCGTCGGCTTTGATCGTCATCCAGGCAAAGGTGGGGATCCAGTCCTTGTCCGCCCGCCTGCCGCGCGGGCAGTATTCGCTCGCGTTCGGTGAGCGGTCGCCTGCAAGGCAGGCTCCTACAATTGCCATTGTAGGAGCGCGCCCTGCGCGCGATACGTCTGCGCCAGGCGTGCCGTCGGCGAACCCCGGCGGTCGCGCGCGAACCCGGAGCACCCGGATGTCCGCAGGGCGTGTTCGCGGGGTGGCCTTTCTCGTTCGGCGATCGCCTGCAGGCAAGCTCCTACACAGCAGCTTTTGCAGGAGCGCGCCGGCGCGTAGCGCCTGCTCCTTCTTTTCGCGCGACCAGCCAGTGCAGGTTCGTGCATGACGACGAGGCAGGTCGCGCGCGCGCTCGCCGCCGCTGCGGCGTTCGCCACGCTCGCGACCGCAAGTGTCGCCCGCGCCGACACCCTGAAGGTCAACATCACCGGCGTCGACAAGGAACTCGCCGCCGCCGTGCGCGCGAACCTGACCGCGAGCCAATACACGTCCCGCACCGACGTGAGCGAAACCCAGGCGCAGGTCCTGGCGGAGGACGCCGCAAAACAGGCCCGCTGGGCGCTGCAGCCGTACGGGTACTACAACGCGAACGCCGCGAGCCATCTTGGGCACGTCGGCAGCGTGTGGACGCTCGACCTGAAGGTGACGCCGGGGCCGCCCACGACCGTGGACAAGCTGGACATCCAGGTTCCGGAAGACGCGCTGACGCTCGGCGCCGTGCGCCACGCGGTCCACACCTTCGCGCCGGGCGTCGGCCAGCAGATGAACGACGCCGAATACGAGGGCTCCAAGGGCAACATCGCCAACGCGTTCCTCGAGACCGGCTGGCTGGATGCCAAGGCGACGGTGCATCGGGTTGACGTGACGCGCGCCGACAACAGCGCGGCGATCCACCTCCACTACACGGTCGGCGAGCGCTACAAGCTCGGCGCCGTCACCTTCAAGGGCTCGCAGTTCCGGTCCGGGTTCCTGAAGCGCTACGTGCCCTGGAAGCCCGGCGCCTGGTACTCGCAATCGGATCTCCTGTCGCTGCAGCAGACACTGACCGACGTGGATTATTTTTCCATCGTCGATGTCCAACCCGAGGTGAAGGACGCGAAGGACCACGTGGTGCCGGTGCAGGTGGAAGTCGCGCCGGCCAAACGCACGGTGTACACGGCGGGCGTCTTCTACGGCACCGACACCGGCCCCGGCGTGCGCGGCGGCATCCGGCGTCGCTGGATCAACACCCTTGGGCATACGCTGGACACCCAGGCGGTGGTCGCGCAGCGCCTGAAGTCCACACAGATCGTCTACGGCATTCCGCGCCCCGGCCACGACAACGCCCATTTCAACCTCGGCATCGGCTACCGCGACGAGAACACCACGACCACGAATTCGCGGATGTTCTCGATCGCCGCCAACGAAACCCGCGAGTGGCACGGTTTCGTGCGCACCATCGGCCTGCACGCCTTGACCGGAACCTTCACCGTCGGCAACCGCGGCCTGCGCAACGTCGGCATCCCGGGCATCGAACACGGTCGCACCACCCTGCTTTATCCCGAAATCAACCTGACCCGCAAGGTGGCCGACAACCCGCTGTTCGTGCGCCACGGCTATTCGCTCAGCCTGACCGCGCGTGCCGGTCCTGGGATCGATACCCGCTTCGCCCAGGTGCTCGCGCACGCGGTCTGGATCCGCGCGCTGGGCCGCAGCAATCGCCTGGTCCTCAACGGGGATGCCGGCATCACCACGGTCCAGGATTTCTCGAAGCTGCCGCCGCAACTGCGCTTCTTCGCGGGCGGCGAATTCTCGATGCGCGGCTACGGCTACCAAGCGGTAGGACCGCGCAACAGCTTCGGCTTCGTGATCGGCGGCACCCGCCTGCTGGTCGCCGGTGCCACCGTCGAGCACTACTTCACCCGCGACTGGGGCATCGCGGCATTCGTCGATTCCGGCGACGCGTTCGACGGCAGCGCGTTTCATGATCGCAACGATGCCGGCCTCGGCCTGCGCTGGCGCTCGCCGATCGGGCTGGTCCGCGTCGACATCGGCGTGCCCATCAACAATCCCTACTATCACGGTCCGCACTTGAACATCCGGATCGGGCCCGACCTGTGAGCGCGGCACGCAAATGGCTGATCGGAATCGGCGCCGCGGTGGCGGCGCTGATCGTGGCGCTGGCGATCCTGCTGGCGTGGATTGCCTACACCCCTTCGGGGCTGCGCTTCGTGCTGGATCGGGGCGTGGCGATGATGCACGGCCAGTTTGCGTACACCCGCTCCAGCGGGTCGCTGGCTGGCGGGACGACGATCGATGGCCTGCGTTACCGGGACGACAGCGGTGACGTGCTCACGATCCGGCACGTGGCGCTGAACCTGCGTCCATGGGCGCTCGCACGCGGCCGCCTGCACGTCGCGCGCGCGCGCATCGACGGTGTCGCGCTGGATCTCGCGCCTCCCAGGCCATCGAGCAAACCCGGCAGCTTCCCGTTGAAGCCGCCCGTCACGATCGTGCTCGACGACACGCAGGTCACCCACATCGAAATTCGCCGCGAAGGCAAGCCGATGCTCAATGCCGACAGCCTCGCGATCGCGGGCCTGTGGAGCAGTCGACGCGTGCTGATACGGCAACTCGCACTGCGCGCACCGGCCGGCAGCGTGGAGCTCGAAGGCACGCTCGCGATCGCGCGCGGCTACCGCGGTCGGGGCTCTGCCAAATTTGACTGGACGCAGGACGGCACGCGTTACGCGGGTGACATCACCTCGCAATCTGACGGCAAGGTCGCGCACTTGCACGCGACACTTTCGGCGCCCACACGGATCGACGCCACGACATCGATCCAACTCGGTACCGCGCATGCGTGGACGCTGGCGTTGAACGCGCCTGAGTTCGACGCGCGTGCCCTGCCCGCGCTGCCGACAATCCTGAAGACGCTCGCGCTGGACGTGCACGGAAGCGGCAACGCGCAAGGCGGCCAGCTCGATGGCAGCGTGATCGCGAACGGCACCACCCTGCTGCTCGATCCCGCGCGGTTCCGTTACGACGGCAAGACGTTGACACTGGACCCGCTGCGGCTGCGTTCGCCGCAGATCCCGGGTACCGCCAGCGTGACTGGCGTGGTCAGGCTCGATGCGAGTCCCATGACCGCGGCACTCGATGCGAACTGGGAAGGCGTGCAGCTTCCCGCCGACCTTGTCGGCCAGGCGCTTGCCACGCACGGCGCCGTCCGCGTGGAAGGCAGCGCCGCGCAATTTGCGATGAAGGGCGCGTTGGCGGTTGGACCACCCGGGAAGCTGTCCGACGTGCAGGTGGATCTCGCCGGCACGCCGCGGAGGATTGACCTGCACACGCTGAAGCTGGTGCAGAAA
>JBOHYX010000306.1:0-3564 GCA_050738115.1 Rhodanobacteraceae bacterium | reverse complement strand
GTCCACGATAGAGCCGCGGGCAGGCTACGGCAGTGCACGGCCATGGGTTTCGATCCCCTGTACCCTGCGGCACTTCGCGTTTTGCGGGCCCGCCCATGATCTACGTGCTGCTTTCCGTCGTGTGCAGCGTGCTGGTGTCGGTGCTGTTGAAGCTGGCGCGGCGCTTCCAGTTCGACATCGGCCAGGCGGTCGCGTGGAACTACGTGGTGGCGGCCGCGCTCGCGGCGCTGGTCCTGAAGCCATCGCTCACACCCCTGCGACACGTGGGCGTACCGTGGTTCGCACTGATCGCGCTCGGCGTGCTGCTTCCGACCATCTTCCTCGCGCTGGGGGCCTCGGTGCGACACGCCGGCATCGTCCGTTCGGACGCGGCCGAACGCCTGTCGCTGGTGATCTCGCTGGCGGGCGCGTTCCTGTTGTTCGGGCAGCGCTTCGACGCGCCGATCGTGGCGGGCTGCGCCATGGGGATCGCGGCGATGGCCGGGATGATCTGGCGTCCCGGGCGCCGCGGTGTGGACGAGGGTCATGCGCGCTGGGCCTATCCGCTGCTGGTGTTCGTCGGCTTCGGCGTGATCGACCTCCTGTTCAAGCGCGTGGCCGCCGCGGGCGTGTCGCTTGGGCCCGCGCTGCTCGCGGTGTTCGTGCTGGCGCTGGTGATCGCTTTCGCGATCGAGTTCGCGCGGCGTACGCGCTTCGGCATCCGCGGCCTTGCCGCCGGCGTGATGCTGGGTCTCCTGAACTTCGGCAACATCCTGTTCTACCTGCGCGCGCACCGCGCGTTGCCACACAATCCCGCGCTGGTCTTCGCGAGCACCAGCCTCGGCGTGGTGGCGCTTGGCGCCGTGGCCGGCTTCGTGCTGTTCCACGAACGGCTGGGGCACATCAATCGTGCCGGGCTCGGCGCCGCACTGGTGGCCGTCGCGTTGCTCACGTATGGGTGAGGCGGTTGCTGCAGCCAGTCCGCAATCATGCTTCCCCGGAACGACGGTTGCCATCTTGATGACTTTGGTGCCGCGTTACGCAAAGCTTGTCATTCCGGAGCCGTCGCCAGCTCCACCGGTGACGGAACCCGGAGTCCGGTTTTTGCTCGCGCTTGCCGGAGAGCTGGATTCCGGGTTCGACCTGCGGTGAAGCCGCAGTTCGCCCCGGAATGACGAGACCTTGGGGCGGATACCGCGCCCATGAGCATTGGGGACATGGCCATGCCGAGTACACGGAAGACTCGATCATTTGTTCGCGGCGCATTGGACGCGCTGCTGCCTTCGCACTGCCTGCTGTGTGGCGCGCGCGGGCAGGGCGGCTTGAGCCTGTGCGCGGCTTGCGCGGCCGACATGCCGCGCAACGACGTGCACTGCGCGCGTTGCGCGTTGCCGCTCGAAGCGCCGGCCGCGTTGTGCGGGCATTGCCTCGGGCGCGAGCCGGCGTGGGATGCCGCTTGGTCGCCATTCCGCTACGAATGGCCACTCGCGCAACTGGAGTCACGCTTCAAGTTCGGCGGCGATCTCGCCGCTGGCCACACGCTGGCGCTGCTGTGGATCGAGTCGCCGCCGCCCGCGCGGTTGCCGGACGCGATCGTCCAAGTGCCGCTGCATCGTTCGCGCCTGCGCCGGCGCGGCTACAACCAGGCGCTGGAACTTGCGAAACCGCTGGCAAAACATTTCGGGGTACCCCTGCGGCGCGACGCGCTCTCGCGCGTTCGCGCGACCGGCGCGCAGACGGAGCTGACGGCCGTCGAGCGCCGCCGCAACGTGCGCGGCGCATTCGCGGCGCGCTTCGACGGCGCGTGTCCCCGGCACGTCGCGGTGCTCGACGACGTGTTCACCACCGGCGCGACGCTGGCCGAATGCACGCGCGTCCTGAAAAGGGCGGGTGTCGCACGCGTCGACGTGTGGGCGCTGGCGCGCGCACCAGCGCGCTGAGCCTTGGGGCGCCCATGCGCGTCGCGGCCTCCGATAGAGTATCGACGCGCCGCCACGGCGCCCGCCGCCTCTGACGGAGCCCGCATGAAGACCGGACGCAAAATCGGCTTGTCGATCGGTGGTGCCGTGGTGGTGCTGCTGACCGCCTGTGCCACGCTGGGATTCACGTTCTTTCACACCTTCTACCCGGCGCCGCCAAAGTCAGACGTTCCGCCGGCAGCGGATTTGGCCGCGGCGCAGCGCCAGGATCTCGACTACTTCCGCAATTACTTCGCGCTCGATCGTGCGTATTCACCGGACGCGCTGGCAAGCGCCAGAACCTTGTGGCGCGAAACGGAGGCGCGGGCCGGCACGTTGACGCCCGCGCAGTTCGAGCTTGCGATCCTGCGCATGGTGGCCTTGTCGGACAACGGGCACTCGCAGGTGTACAAGCCGTCGTTGTACGCCGCCAACAACCGCATTCCCTGCCGGCTGTACCGGTTCGGCGATGGCTGGTACGTGATCCGCGCGGGCGAGGCGTGCAAGGCGCTGCTGGGTGCGAAGGTGCTGGCGATCGACGGGCAGCCAGTCGGCCAGGTTACCGGCCGGATGTATGAATATTCCCTCGGCCCGCACAATCATTACGACCAATACGTCACGCCGTTTTTCCTCGAGTCGCCGGACCTGCTGCACGCGGCGGGCCTGGCTTCGAACCCCGCCGCCTTGGACCTGCGCGTGCAGTTGCGCGACGGCAGCATCCATGATACGAACGTCGCCGCCGCGCCGCCTGACCCGAAAGCGTTGGCGGCGGGCTCGGATTGGACAGGCGCCTATTCCGATTCGCAGTTGTCGCCCCGACGCATCGATGGCGAGCCGGCGGACTGGACGCCGCTGTTGCGTCGGGAATCGAAGCTTCCCCTGTTTTTTGACGACTATGCGAATCCGTTCCATCTGCAATGGTGGCCGGACAGGCAGACCTTGTACGTGCAGTTCCGCAGCAATGAAGACGCGCCGGGCCATCCGATCAAACCGTTCGTCGCGAGCGTCGAGCGCGCGATCGTTGACGACAAGCCGCGCTTCATCGTGCTGGACCTGCGCCTCGACCAGGGCGGCAACTTCACCACCACCGCGGGCCTGATGAAGCGCATCGCGGCGTTGTCGCCCTCGATCGAGCACGTCTACGTGCTGACCGGCGCCTGGACATTTTCCGCAGGCAACATCAGCCTGGCCCTCGTGAAGCAGCACGGCGGCGGCAAGGTCACGACCATCGGCGAACCGGCCGGCGATCGCGTAAGGACCTGGGCCGAGGGCCGCTCGCTGCGGTTGCCCAACTCGAAGCTCCGGATCCACTACGCGACGGGCTACGAGGACTACTCGAAACCGTGCTGGGGCCATCGCGGCTGTTTCTGGGTAGTGCTGTTCTTCCCGACGCACGTGCAGTCGTTCGATCCCGACGTTGCGGTGCCGTACACCTTCGATGACTACATGAACGGGCGCGATCCGTTGCTCGACGGGGCACTGGAACTTGCCGCTGCGCGCCCGGCAAGCGGCAAGGGAAGCTGAGGCAACAGGACGTTGCCGAGGCCACCGCCACAGGCGCCATGGTCTTTGGCTACTTTCTGCCGAAACAGAAAGTAGCCCGCGCCGTGGGACGGCGCGGAAAGAG
>JBOHYX010000305.1:0-3568 GCA_050738115.1 Rhodanobacteraceae bacterium | reverse complement strand
ATCGAGGCCACGCCCGCCGCCCTGATAAGCGTAGCTCGCGTCGGTGAAGCGGTCACACAATACCCAGCGTCCGGTCGCGAGCGCCGGCTCGAGGACCTCGCGGACGAGTTGCGCGCGCGCCGCGAACATCAGCAGCAACTCCGTTTCAACGGCCATGCCGCGATGGGCCGGGTCCAGCACCAGGGCGCGGATCGCCTCGCCAGCGGGCGTGCCGCCCGGCTCGCGCGTGTAGAGGACGTCCAGCCCGCCGCGTGTGAAGTGCGCGCGCAAGCCCGCGAGCAACGTGCTTTTGCCCGCGCCCTCGCCACCTTCGAGCGTGACGAGCCGGCCCCTCACGGGTTCTTTTTCCCGAGGATGTACTTCTTCACGGCAGCATTCTGTTCGGCGAGCGTCGCGGAAAACTGGTGCGTGCCGTTGCCTTTCGACACAAAATACAGGGCATCTCCGGTGGCCGGATGCAGCACCGCGTGGATGGCTGCGCGACTCGGCAGGGCGATCGGCGTCGGCGGCAAACCGTTGCGCATGTAGGTGTTGTAGGGGGTGTCGGTTTCGAGGTCCGACTTGTGGATCTTGCCGGTGTACGCGGCGCCCATCCCGAAGATCACGCTCGGGTCGGTGTCCAGTTTCATCCCGAGCTTGAGGCGACGCTCGAACACGCCTGCGATCCTCGGCAGCTCCGAGGGCACCGCCGTCTCCTTTTCGACCAGCGACGCGAGGATCAGCGCCTGGTACGGCTGCTGCACCGCCACCGATGCGGTGTCCCGCTGCGCCCACTGCTCGGCGAGGAAACGCTGCATCGCCTTGTGCGCGCGCACGAGGATGTCGAGGTCGGACATGCCGAGCACGTAATCGTAGGTGTCCGGCATGAACGCGCCTTCCGGCGAGCCACCGGGATCGCCCAGCTTCGCCATGACCTCGGCATCGCTCAATCCGGTGATCCGGTGCGCAAGCTTCGGTGCCGCCGCGAGCGCCTGGCGCACCTGCGCGAAGGTCCAGCCGTCGATGAGCGTGATCCGCCGGTGCAGCACGCGGCCCGCCGCCATGTTTTCCAGCAGCACGGTCGGCGTCATGCCCGGTGCCAGCGCATATTCACCCGCGTGCAGCCGCGTGGCCACTCGCAGGCGCAGCGCCAGCGCGCGCCACAGCAGCGGCGGCGCACTCGTGAGCTTGTCCCCGCGCAGTTGCAGGATGATGGCACCGAACCCTTCGCCTTGCGCGACTTCCAGGATCTGGCCGGTGGAGCGGACCGCGAGCGGTGTGCGGGTGAAATTGAGGTACGCGATACCGCCCACCGAGATCGCGGCGAGCACCGCAAGCACCGCCACCAGCAGCACGACACGCAAGACGCCGTGACCGGCGTGCCGCCGACGGGACGCGGCGATGCGAGGGCCGTCGAATCGGATCATCCGGTCAGTCTAAGCGAAAGCAGCCGGGCGCAACGCTGCCCGCGCCGCGGCATTCAGACGCGCGTGAACAGCAGCGTGCCGTTGGTGCCACCGAAGCCGAACGAATTGGAGATCGCGACGTCGATCCTGGCGTCACGCGCCGTATTCGGCACGAAGTCGAGGTCGCAACCCTCACCCGGCTCATCGAGGTTGATCGTGGGCGGCAACACGCCGTCACGCATCGCCAGCAGCGTGAAGATCGCCTCGGCGCCGCCGGCGGCGCCGAGCAGGTGTCCGGTCACCGACTTGGTGGAACTCACCGCGAGTTTCTTCGCATGTTCTCCGAACACGCGCTTGGCCGCCTCCACTTCGCCCAGGTCACCGAGCGGCGTCGAGGTACCGTGTGCATTGATGTATTGAACCTCTTCCGGATTGACGCCGGCGTCCTGCAGGGCGTTCGCCATGCAGCGGCCCGCGCCTTCGCCGCCCTCGCTGGGCGCGGTGATGTGCCAGGCATCGTCGCTCATCCCGAAACCCGCGATCTCGGCGTAGATGTTCGCGCCGCGCGCCTTCGCGTGTTCGTATTCCTCCAGCATCAGCAGGCCTGCGCCATTGGACAGCACGAAGCCATCGCGGTCCTTGTCCCAGGGCCGGCTGGCGCGTGCGGGGTCATCGTTGCGCGTGCTCAACGCGCGCGCCGCGCAGAACCCACCGAACGCAGTCGCGGTGACGGCAAACTCGGTGCCGCCCGCGAGCATCGCGTCGGCGTCGCCATACTGGATCATGCGCATCGCCAGGCCGATGTTGTGCGTGGCCGTGGTGCAGGCCGTGACACAAGCGATGTTCGGGCCTTTCAAGCCGTGGATGATCGCGAGGTTGCCCGAGGCCATGTTGATGATGGTGCCGGGCACGAAGAACGGCGAGATCTTGCGCGGACCGCCGTCGTGGTAGGCGATGGTGGTGCGCTCGATGCTGGCGATGCCGCCGATGCCGGAGCCCACCGCGATGCCGATGCGCGTCGCATTGGCCTCGGTGATCTCGATGCCCGAATCCTTGAGCGCCTCGTCGCCCGCGCCGATCGCGTAATGGATGAAGGTGTCCATCTTCTTGATGTCCTTGGGCGCGATGTACGCCGCGGGATCGAACCCACGCACCTCGCCGGCGATGCGGGTGGGAAATGCGCTCGCGTCGAACTGCGTGATCGGACCGATACCGCTCACGCCCGACACGACGTTCTTCCACGCCGTCAGAACATCGTTGCCGACAGGCGAGACGATGCCCAGACCGGTGACCACCACATGCCGTTTGTTCATTGAAACTCCGTGATCGGAAACGCCTGCTGCAAACTGTGCACGGTTCTGCCCGCAACCCGCGGGAACCGTCCACATCCCCGGCCGGCTCTCACCGCCCTTTTCGTCCGCAAACCGCTGTTTTCGGTCCCCGCCAACCCGCCGGGCCGCCTGTCGTTCGCCCGTTCGACAAACCCGGCTGGGCCCGGTTGCATCGACAAGCCTGGCCCAAGCGCGTCAAACGAACCGGCGCGAACGGCCGATCCGCCAAAGATACCCGCGGGATCAAGGTTTCACCAATCGCCGCGACGCCACCCTCCCCCCGCGTCACCGCCAAGCCCTGCGATCCTTCAAAGCGAAAGCTGCGCACGTCAGGCGCAGCTTTCGTTTTCCGCAATGCAGGCCATCGCGTTGCCCGCGGGCACGCGCACCCGGGATCAGGCCTTGACGTGCGCCTTGACGTAGTCCACCGCTTGCTGGACCGTGGTGATCTTCTCGGCCTCCTCGTCGGGGATTTCGGTTTCGAACTCTTCCTCCAGCGCCATCACCAGTTCCACCGTATCCAGCGAATCCGCGCCCAGATCGTCGACGAACGAAGCGTT
Organism: Rhodanobacteraceae bacterium; assembly: GCA_050738115.1. GTDB lineage: Bacteria > Pseudomonadota > Gammaproteobacteria > Xanthomonadales > Rhodanobacteraceae > 66-474. The sequence goes on along the minus strand of JBOHYX010000305.1, from coordinate 292 downwards.
CGGGGTAACGTCTTCTTCCTTGACGCCCAATTGATCGACCACGATCTTCTTGACGCGTTCTTCGATGCTGCTCATGAGAAAGTGCCTCCCGGGACAAAAGCGTTCGAGGTCGGGCGTGGCCCTTCCCCACTTGACCCGCACGTGCCCGCGAAGGAGCCGCACGGTACAGACTACGGCCGGCCCCCACCGGGTCGACGGACGATCGCGTGACCGGTCAGGCCTGCCGTGATCACGACGCGAAAGAGCGAATAATACCGGGTTCCGCGAATCAAGAGAACCGCCGATCCGTGCC